>DASTGQ010000347.1:0-2619 GCA_035718985.1 Gemmatimonadaceae bacterium | reverse complement strand
CCCGGCACGACGGGCCCGAACCCGACTGCAAAATGCGAATCCGCAGCCATCCCGTTTCCTCCCTGTTCGCCGTCGTCCTCGCCGCCAACACCGCGCTGGGCCAGGGGTCGGCGCCGTCGGCGATGCAGCAGCCCGACACCGGCAGGGTGCCCGCGTCGCACAAGACGCTGTTCACCTCGCGCGACGCCTTCCTCGCCGCCGGATTCGCCGGCCTCACGGTCGCGATGTTCCCCCTCGACAAGCACCTCGCGCACACCCTTCGCGACTCGAGCCTGCAGGCCAACCGCTTCCTCTCCGACGTCTCTCGCGGGGCCGAAACGCTGGTGCAGCCAGGGGCGCTCATCATCGGCGCCACGCTCTACACGGCGGGGCGACTCGGCGGCTGGCGCGACGTGGCCGATCTCGGCTGGCACGGCACCGAGGCCATGATCGTTGCCAGCGCGGCAACCGAGGTGCTCAAGGGCGTGCTCGGACGCGCGCGTCCGTACGTGTCGAACGACACCAATCCACACGACTTCGGCTTCGGGCGGGGATTCGGGAAGAACGGACGATATCAGTCCTTCCCGTCGGGCCACACCACGGCGGCGTTCGCCGTCGCCGCGGCGGTAACGAGCGAGTCACGTCGATGGTGGCCGCGCGGCGAATGGGTGGTGGCGCCCGTGATGTACGGCGGCGCCACGCTCGTCGGGCTCGCGCGGATCTACCATAACGCCCACTGGGCGAGCGACGTCGTCCTCGGCGCGGCCATCGGTACCTTCGGCGGGATCAAGGTGGTGCGCTATTCGCACAATCACCCCGACAACCTCATCGACCGCATCATGCTCCCGATGAACGTGCAGCCCACGCTGCGGGGTGCATCCGTCGGCTGGTCCATCCCCATCGGCGCCGGGGGAGGGATGTAGTCCTGCTGCTCGAGGAGCGACGGTACGCTTGCGCCCGACTCACTGGCGCGGTAAGACATCGCTCCGCAAACGTGCCGGGAGAGGAGACGTCGACGCGGCAGCGGACGAGGCCGGAGGGTGAGCGCTACGGCGTCTCGTTGAGGTCGATCTGGTCGCGTCCCTTCTTCGGCGGCTTCCCGAACGTCCATGAGGCGCTGAGCAGCAGGCCGCGGGCAGACCGCGTACGATCGGAGACCTGGTAGAAGCGCGGGTCGTTGGTGATGGAGCGCTCGCGCGCCATGCGGAACGGGTCGGTGATGCGCAGGGTCAGGCTGAGGCGGTCGCCGACGAGCTTGTCGCGGATGGCGGCGCTGATGCGTGTGCGCGCCGCGTTCCACCCCTGTTCCAGCGTCATCGGCGCGACGTAGGCCACCAGCGCCTGGGCATCGATCGTCGGTGACACGCGGTACGCCGCGTTGGAGCGGATGCTCCAGCCGAAGGTGCGCGTCGACAGCGTGGGGTCGAGGTTGCTGGCGTTGCTCTGCTGCCGATAGGCACTGCCGCCGAGGAAGCCGGAGAGCCGCGAGCCGCCGCCGAGTGCCACGGTGGCGTCCATCCCCCACGCGTCGCTCGTCGCGATGTTGGCGAAGGTGCGCGTGGCCACGCCATTCGTGTCGATGGTGCGGATGCTTCGCACGGCGTCGAGGGTGTGCCGGTAGAAGGGCGTGAGCTGCATGGTGACGTGCTCGCCGGTGCGCTGGAATCCGAGCTCCAGGGCGCGGATGTACTCCGGCTGGAGGTACGGGTTGCCGACGGAGATGTTCAGTGGATCGAGCGCGTGCGGCGTGGGGTCCAGCACGTCGCCGTCGTCGGGACGGCGGATGCGCGTGGAGTACGAGAGCTTGACCTGGTGCGCATCGTCCAGGCTGTACGCCACGAGCCCGCTGGGAAAGATGCTGGAGTACGGGTTGTCGTAGCGCTGGTTGCGGGTGCGAAGGTCGAAGGTGGTGGCCGCGTGCTCCACGCGCACGCCACCCTGGAGCTGCACCTTGCCGAACTGTGCGTCCACCATGCCATAGCCGGCGTTCACGAGCTGGTCGTAGGCGAAGTTGCTCGCCTGCGTGGAGTCCGTGAGATACGCGGCCCGCGCGAAGTCGTACGCCTGCACGTCCATCGTCGTACGGATGCGCTGCAGGGAGCCCTTGTAGCCCGTCTCCAGCTTGAGGGCGCCGCCGAGCGGCCGCACGTAGTCCGCCTTCAGCGATGTCGTGCTGGAGTGGGTCCACGCCGTCTGCGTCTCCTGCAGCGTCGCCGCCGCCGGCGTGCCCGCAGGCGACAGCGCGTGCTCGAGGATGTCCGTCGGGCCACCCTCGAAGTGCTCCTCGAAGCGGAGCTCGCTCGTCAGCGTGTGCCCCTTTGCCGCGAAGCCGTGCTTGTACTCGAGCGCACCTTCCGCGCTCCCCTCGTGGTTCACGTCCTTCGAGTGGCGGTCGGTCGCGTTGGTGAGCGCGAAGGTCGTGTCGAGCGTGTGGTAGAGCACGCCGAAGGTCTCCCACTCGCGTCGCTGGCTGTACAGCGCGTCGAGGGAGAGCTCGTCGTGCTGGCCGAGCTGGTACGCCGCGTTGCCGGTGACGGTGTGGACGAGCGGGATCTGCGTGCGCAGCCCCGACTCGCGGAGGTAGGTGAGCGGCGACTCGTAGTCGTTCTCTCGGAACACCGCCTCGGTGCGCGGACGGTC
>DASTGQ010000346.1:0-19667 GCA_035718985.1 Gemmatimonadaceae bacterium | reverse complement strand
GCTGGCGGATGGCGTCCTTGAAGCGCTTGCGCACCATCGCCGCCGGCGCCTTGCCCGGACGAAAGCCGGGGAGGCGGACGGAGGACGCATAGCGCTTCGCCTGCTTCTCCTCCTCGTCCCGCACTGTGGTGAGGGGAACGGAGACCTCGAGCAGGCGCTCGACGCCCTCGCTCTTCTTCGTGGTGATCTGGATGTCCATGTCGGTTCGGAAAAGCCGTTTACGGACCGCGCCATTCGGTTCGCCAGGGTTGCCGGCGCTGCGGCGCGGACTGCTCCCGAAATCTAACCTGGACCCCGGTGCCGCGCCCAGCGGAAGAGCAGTGTCAGGAGGAGTACGGCGGCGAGCGCCGCGGTTCCGACGGCGAGGTCGGCGCGGCGCGGCCGTGGCCGTGGCGGACCGACGACGATGACCCGCCCGCCCTGCGCCGGGGCAGGGGGCATCCGCGTATCGAGATAGACGCGCGGCAGCTCGGGCGCATGCGCGGTCACCGGCGTGGAGGTGTCTTTCCTCTGCTGAAGGAGCATGGCGAACGATGGCATGTGCGCGGGGCGTCGAACACCCCGACCGCTGGAGGCGGTCGCATGGGCACGACTCCACTCCTACCTTGCCCGCATGATCATCGGACACCTCGGCATCGCTTTCGGCGCCCGCGCGCGCTGGCCCCGCCTGTCGGTCTACTGGCTGATGGTGGCGACCATGGCGCCGGACCTCTTCCGCGGCGTGCTCGCGGCCACCGGGATGTCCAACGGCTTCACCAACCGCTACTCCCACGTCCTGCCGTTCAGCCTCCTGCTCGCGCTCGCGCTCGGCCTCGTGGCGCTGGTCCTCTTTCGCGACCCGCTGGCTGCGGTGGTGACGGTGATCGTCGTGCTCTCGCACATCGTGCTCGACGCCGTCTCGGGCCAGAAGGCGATCTGGGACGGAAGTCCGCCGGGCCTGAACGTCCAGCGCTACGTCCAGGTGGAATTGATGATCGAGGGCGCGCTGGCATGGTGGGGCTGGCGGCTGATGCGTCGATCGCCGTCGCCCACCTGGCTCTCGCGCCGCAGCGTGCTCGCCGCCCTGCTGGTCTTCGAGACGGCGTTCCAGGCGTGGACACTGGAGCAGCGACCGTACGCGACGAGGTGCTGGGTCTGGCCCCTCGAGTCGTGCTGGAAGTGGCGGGGCGAACGGCCACCGGACATTGGGTAGGTGAGCAGGTGGGGAGGTGAGGGAACCGCCAAAGGGGTGACCGGCAGAGCCGATCACCCCTCGTCACTGTTCCTCCTCACCAACTCGGATTCCCGCCCACTCACCTACCCAGCTACCCACCCGAAGTGCGAGAGGGGGGACTCGAACCCCCAAGCCTTTCGGCGCCAGATCCTAAGTCTGGTGCGTCTGCCAGTTTCGCCACTCTCGCTGAAGGACTCGACAAATTAATTGGGTTCAAGGCTTTCGGAGTCGAGATCCGGGTGGGCGTTCGAGGTCGGGCAACCCGGTACGCCGTCTTCCGTGCTGAGCGAGCGAGGGGCGAGTCACCTGCGGAACGAACCTCGGTGAACGCCGTCGCCGTTCCGCCTGGACTCGCTGGCGCGCTCCCTCACGACGGATGACAGAATACGGGGTTGCCTCGAAGCGCGCCCGGCGCTCGGCACCATCCCGCACCGCACTCGCTACTCGAGACTCTCACTGAAAAACGGCGGCAGGCCGTTGGCCTGCCGCCGCCTCTCACCACTCAAAACCGGTTACCGCCTTACCCTCCGATCTGGATCGTCACTGCCTGCGGGCCCGCATTCTGGTCCTGCTGCCCGAGGTAGTAGACCATGAACGTCACGAGATCACCGTTCTTGAGCCGCGACAGCACGGCGTCCAGGTCGGCCGGCGACTTCAGGTCACGCCGCGGGCCCGGATTGATGACCTGGAGCAGGACGGTCTGGTCCGAGAACAGCTTGCCGTACGACGGTCCCGTGACCTTGACGTCGCTCACCAGCAGCCCCGAACGATACTGGCTGGCCAGGCGAGCTCGCGTGGCGAGATCCGGCGACACCGGCTCGACCGAGATGCCGATCTTGTCGAACGACCGCGACGCCGGGCTGGCATCCGGCGCGCCACTCGATGCATCCGCCACCTGCTGCTGCGCGTCCGGCGCGGGCGCCAGCTTCACGTCGAAGGTCTTCTTCGTCCCGAAGCGCATCGCCTCGAACGACATCGTCTCGCCCGGCTTGTGCTCGCGCACGATCCGCTGCAGGGTGCTCACGCGATCGGTCGGCTTGCCGTCGGCGGCGATGATCACGTCACCCGGCTGCATGCCCGCCCGCTTCGCCGGGCTGTCCTCCATCGGCTCGTAGCTGTAGCCGGAAACCAGCACGCCGGTGACTTCGTTCAGCCCCGCCGCCTTGGCGTCCGCTGCGGTGGCGTCCTTGATGGCGACGCCGATCACCGCGCGCTGCACCTTGCCGTACTTGATGAGGTCATTCATGACCTCCTTGGCCAGCGTGACGGGGATGGCAAAGCCGTAGCCGGCGTAATAACCCGTCTGGCTGGCGATCGCGCTGTTGATGCCGATCACCTCGCCGCGGATGTTCACGAGCGGACCACCCGAGTTGCCCGGGTTGATGGCCGCGTCGGTCTGGATGTAGTCCGTGATGGCGTATCCACCGGGGAGCAGCCCGGGCAGCGGACGGCCCTTGGCGCTGATGATCCCGGCGGTGACCGTGAAGTCGAGCCCCAGCGGGTTCCCGATGGCCACCACCCACTGGCCGACTCGTGCGAGGTTGTCATCGCCGAGCGTGGCGACCGGCAGGTTGTTGCCGTCGATCTTGATCACCGCCACGTCCGTGGTGGGGTCGCGCCCGATCACCTTCGCCTCGAAGCTGCGCTTGTCCAGCAGTGTCACCGTCACCTTGTCGGCGTCGGCCACGACGTGGTTGTTGGTGAGGATGTAGCCGTCCTTGGAGACGATGAAGCCGCTACCGCTGGCCTCCTGCACCTGCTCGCGCGGCATCTGCTGCTCGAACTGGCGGAAGAAGTCCTCGATGCCTGGAGCGCCGCCTGGCGGGCCGCCCCGCATGCGCGGTCTCGTCCGCACGGTCTGGGTGTGAATGGAGACGACGCTCGGCGTCACGTGGTCGGCGATCGCCTCGAAGGCGTTGCCCGTCTCGGCGAGCGACTGCACCTGGGAAGACGCCACCTTGGCGCCCGCCGTGCCCTGCTGGGCGAAACCGAACCGTGTCAGGTCGAAGCCCGACGCGAACACGAGGCCGCACAGGAATGCGACCACGACCGCGGCACCGAGCCGCGCGCGAGAAGATGCTGTAGCCATGCTCTGATGTCCTGCTGGGAGGAATGAAACGGTGACCGGCCTGTCGGGGCCGCCGGTCCAATCAATTGACACCGGCGGCGCCCGTCAGGTTTCCGACTTACTTCTTGGCCTCGTCCACGATCTCGTAGTCGGCCTCGACCACGTCGTCGGCGGGAGCTCCGCTGGCGGCGGGCTCACCCGGCTGGCCTCCCGGCGCACCGGCCTCACCGGCCGGCGAACCCTGACTCTGCGCGTAGAACGACTGGCCCGCTTCGCCGAAGGTCCTGCTCAGCTCCTCCTGCGCCGCCTTGATCTCGTTCAGGTCATCGCCCTTCAGCGCCTTCCGCGCCCGCTCCACGGACGCATCGAGCCTCGTCTTGAGGTCGCTCGGGAGCTTGTCCGACCACTCCTTCGAGTTCTTCTCTACTTCATACGTCATGGAGTCCAGACGGTTCCGCGTGTCGATCTCCTCGCGGCGCTTCTTGTCCTCGTCGGCGTTCTTCTCGGCGTCCTTCACCATCTTGTCGATGTCGGCGTCCGAGAGCCCGCTGGAGGCCTCCACGCGGATCTTCTGCTCCTTGCCCGTGGCCTTGTCCTTCGCCGCCACGTGCAGGATGCCGTTGGCGTCGATGTCGAAGGTGACCTCGACCTGCGGCATGCCGCGCGGTGCGGGCGGAATCCCCGTCAGCTGGAACTTGCCGATCGTGCGGTTGTCGCGGGCCAGCTCGCGCTCGCCCTGCAGCACGTGGATCTCCACCGTCGTCTGGTTGTCGTCCGCCGTGCTGAACGTCTCCGACTTCTTCGTCGGGATCGTGGTGTTGCGCGGGATGAGCACGGTGGTCACGCCGCCCAGCGTCTCGATGCCGAGCGAGAGCGGAGTGACGTCCAGCAGGAGCACGTCCTTCTGCTCGCCGGTCAGCACTGCGCCCTGGACCGCGGCACCGATGGCGACGACTTCGTCCGGGTTCACGCCCTTGTTGGGATCCTTGCCGAAGAACTTCTTGACCTCTTCCTGGATCTTCGGGATGCGCGTCGAGCCGCCGACGAGGAGGACCTCGTCGATGTCCTTGGGCTCCAGGCCGGCATCCTTCAGCGCCTGCTTCATCGGCGGGATGGTGCGCTGGATGAGGTCGTCCACCAGCTGCTCGAACTTGGAGCGCGTGAGCGTATAGTTGAGGTGCTTGGGCCCCGACTGGTCCGCCGTGATGAACGGCAGGTTGATGTCGGTGCTCTGGGTGCTCGACAGCTCCATCTTCGCCTTCTCGGCGGCTTCCTTGAGGCGCTGGAGGGCCATCGGGTCCTTGGAGAGGTCGATTCCCTGGTCGCGCTTGAACTCGCCGACGATCCAGTCGATGACGCGCTGGTCGAAGTCATCGCCGCCGAGGTGGGTGTCACCGTTGGTGGACTTCACCTCGAACTGGCGCGAGCCTTCGACGTCGTACAGCTCGAGCACGGAGATGTCGTACGTGCCGCCGCCGAGGTCGAACACGGCGACCTTCTCGTCCTTCTTCTTGTCGAGTCCGTACGCCAGCGCGGCGGCCGTGGGCTCGTTGATGATGCGCAGCACGTCGAGGCCGGCGATCTTGCCGGCATCCTTGGTGGCCTGGCGCTGGGCATCGTTGAAGTAGGCAGGGACGGTGATGACCGCCTTGCTGACCGACTGGCCCAGGTAGTCCTCCGCCGTCTGCTTCATCTTCTGGAGGATCATCGCCGAGATCTCGGGGGCGGTGTAGCGCTTGCCCTGCACCTCGACCGTGGCGACGTCGTTGGGGCCCGGCACGACCTTGTACGGAACGCGCTTGGCCTCCTCGGTCACCTCGTTCATCTTGCGGCCCATGAACCGCTTGATCGAGAAGACCGTGTTCTGCGGGTTCGTCACGGCCTGGCGCTTCGCGACCTGACCGACGAGACGCTCCCCGTCCTTGGTGAATCCGACCACCGAGGGGGTCGTACGCCCGCCCTCGGCGTTGGGGATGACGACCGGATCGCCGCCCTCCATGACGGCGACGACCGAGTTCGTCGTCCCAAGGTCGATACCGATGACTTTATCCGCCATTGCAACCTCGATGAGTGGTGAAGCGTGGCCGCAGCGGCCGCGCACGTAGTGTCATCGCGCAAGAGCAGGACCGGACGTGTGCCGCCACATTGACAGCAAATGCGCCCTCGTCAGGGGGGCGCGCGTGACAAGGTGGCTGACGTGCACCGTCCATGCCGTTCCGGCAGCGGAGGTGGGAGAATCCGCTCGGGCTCGGCCCTCGCTCGATGATCGATTATATGGTTGTTCCACGCTTTTTTCGGACCGGCGCCGCGCGCGGCGGCCGGTGCGGCCGGTGCGGCAGGCGAGGCGTGGGGCGGAGGGCGCGGAGGGGCGTGCCTCGCCGCCCCTTTGCCCCCCGCCGTCTGCCGGGTATCTTCGGGGCGTCCGCCCAGATCCCTCCGATCCCACCGCGATGCTGAGTCGACTCCTCCCGCGCGACGAGCAGTTCTTCGACCTGTTCAACCAGCTCGCCGAGCACCTCAGGACGACGGCACGGCTCGTCGACGAGCTCTTCGCCCAGCCCGATCGCACGACGGACCTCGTGCGGCAGATCAAGGACGTGGAGCACCAGGCCGACCAGCTCACGCACTCCATCAACGTTCGCATCGACAAGAGCTTCATCACGCCGATCGACCGCGAGGACATTCACATGCTCGCCTCGCGCCTCGACGACGTGATCGACCGGCTGGACGGGACGGCGCGTCGCGTGGTGATGCTCCACATCAACGAGGTGCGCGAGCCGGCCAAGCAGATGGCGCACGTCATCCGGCGGGCGTCGGACCTCATCGCCCAGTCCGTCGCGGCGATCAAGAAGCCGAGTGAGGTGAGCAGCTTCGCTTCGCAGATCAAGGCGCTCGAGGAGGAGGGCGACGCTCTCTACCACGAGGCGGTCGGCGCTCTCTTCGCCGGCAAGCCGGACGCGATCGAAGTGATCCGCTGGAAGGAGGTCTACGAGACGCTCGAGACCGCGATCGACCAGTGCATGGGTGTCGCCAACGCGGTGCACAGCATCTCCATCAAGAACGCCTGATCCTCGATCCGTGGTCTGGTACGTCGTCGCCATCATCGCGTTCGCGTTCGTCTTCGACTTCAGCAACGGCTTCCACGATTCCGCGAACTCCATCGCGACGATCGTCGGCACGCGCGTCCTGAGTCCGCTGGCTGCGGTGGGATGGGCGGCCTTCTTCAACTTCGCCGCGCTCTTCACCGGCGGCGTGGCCGTCGCGAAGGCCGTGGGCGGCGGGATGGTGGAGCAGAGCATCGTGGACGCGAACGTGATCTTCGGCGCGCTGCTCGGGGCCGTGATCTGGAACATCATCACTTGGTTCTACGGCATCCCCTCCAGCTCATCGCACGCCCTGATCGGCGGCTATGCGGGCGCGGCGATAGCCAAGGCGGGCACGTCCGCCATCCTCTGGGGGGAGAAGTGGAACCAGACTCTCTCCTTCATCGTCATCTCGCCGCTCGTCGGCTTCGCCGCGGGTTACGTGCTGATGGTCGCCTGCTACTGGATCTTCCGGAAGTTCAATGCGGCGCGCGTGGACCGGGTCTTCCGGCCGGCGCAGCTGTTCAGCTCGGCGCTCCTCTCGTACTCGCATGGCGGCAACGATGCCCAGAAGACCATGGGTATCATCCTCGGCCTGCTCGTCGCCACCAAGGGGTACTTCGCCGGTCAGACGGGCTGGTTGCACCACCTCTACGTTCCCGACTTCAGCACGATGCCGCGCTGGGTAGAGATTGGCGCGTACAGCGCCATCTCGCTCGGCACCCTGTTCGGCGGATGGCGGATCGTGCACACCATGGGCTCGCGCATCACGAAGCTGCGACCGATGGGCGGCTTCGCCGCGGAGACGGGCGGCGCGCTGGCCATCCAGCTCGCCACGCACTGGGGGATTCCGGTGAGCACCACCCACACCATCACGGGCTCCATCGTCGGAGTCGGCGCCACCAACCGGTTGTCGGCGGTGCGCTGGGGCATTGCGGGGCGCATCGTGTGGGCCTGGGTGCTCACCATCCCGGCGGCGGGGATCATGGCGGCCATCTCGTATGCGCTGCTGTCGCGCATCATCGTCCTGCCCTAGCGAGAAGCCCGCCAGCAGTAACGGTTGCACCGCGGCTCTGTCTCGACTGCGTCACGGTTGACTCCCCCCACCTGACCGCGCGCTCCGATGTGGTGATGATTCATCACCACTCAATCCATCGGAGACCAATGCATCGCAACATCGCTGTCATGGCCGCGCTGGCGCTCGTCGTCGCCGCGTGTGGCGATTCCTCGAAGAAGCAGGACAGCACAGGCGCGGCGACGACGAGCGCTTCCTCCGGCGTCGCGCTCACGGGAGCCGGGGCCACGTTCCCGTATCCGCTCTACAGCAAGTGGTTCGACGCGTACGCGACGAAGACGGGCGTGAAGATCAACTACCAGTCCATCGGTTCGGGCGGCGGCATTCGCCAGCTCTCCGAGCAGACGGTGGATTTCGGCGCCAGCGACGCGCCGATGACCGATGCCGAGATGGCGAAGGCCAAGGGTGGCCCGATCCTGCACTTCCCGACGACGCTCGGCGCGGTGTGCATCACGTACAACCTGCCGGGCGTCACGACGCCTCTGCAGCTGACGGGCGACGTGCTGGCCGCCATCTACCAGGGGCAGATCACGAAGTGGAACGACGCGCGCATTGCCGCGCTGAACCCCGGCGTCGCCCTGCCGGCGAGTGACATCCTCGTCGTGCACCGCTCGGACGGGTCGGGGACGAGCTACGTCTTCACCGACTACCTCTCCGCGGTGAGCCCGGCATGGGCGACCCAGCCTGGCAAGGGCAAGGAAGTACAGTGGCCGGTGGGACTCGGCGCCAAGGGCAACGAAGGCGTCGCCGGCCAGGTGCGGCAGTCGCCCGGCGCCATCGGCTACGTGGAGCTCGCGTACGCCAACCAGAACAAGATGCCCGTAGCGCGGCTGAAGAACGCGAGCGGCGAGTTCGTCGCACCGAGCACGGCCTCGGTCACCGCGGCCGCGGCGGGCGCGGTGTCGAAGCTGCCGGCGAACACCGACTACCGCGTCTCCATCGTGAACGCTCCCGGGGCTGGTGCCTATCCGATCTCCTCGTTCACCTGGATCCTGGTCTACCAGAAGCAGGCGGACGCGACGAAGAAGGCGAAGCTGGTGGACTTCCTGAAGTGGGCGCTGACCGACGGCCAGGCGACCGCGCCCTCGCTGGACTACGCGCCGCTCCCGGATACGATGCGGACGGCACTGGTGGCGAGGCTGGCCGAGATCCAGTAAGAGCAGGAGGACCGGAGGACCGGAGGACCGGAGGACCGGAAGACCGAAAGACCGGAAGACCGAAAGACCGAAAGACCGGAAGTCCGAGAGACCGAAAGGGCACACCGATTTGAGGTCGGTGTGCCCTTTCGATCCATCGGTCCATCGGTCCATCGGTCCATCGGTCCTCCTTTCTACCCCCCGTGCTTGATCGTCTTCCCCTCCGCCAGGAACACGGCGTCTTCACCGATGTTCGTCGCGAGGTCGGCGACTCGCTCGATGTTGCGGCTCACGTTCAGGTATTCCACCGAGAGCGTGATCGTGCGCGGGTCGGCCATCATGTGGGTGAGCAGGATGCGGAAGACGGACTCGTGCAGCGAGACGATCTGGTCGTCGCGTGAGCAGACGTCGCGGCCGCGGGCGCCGACGCCACGGAGGAAGCCATCGATGGCGTCGCTGAGCATGGCGCGCGCGCGCCGAGCCATGTCCTCGAGCGTGGGGTCCGGGCTGAGGGTGGCACCTTGCGCGGCGAGGCGTTGCGCCGACTGGGCGATGTTCACGGCGTGATCGCCCACGCGCTCCAGGTCACTCGTCACCTTGATCGCGCTGACGATGAATCGGAGGTCGCGCGCCATCGGCTGCTGGAGCGCGAGCAGCTCGAGCGCGGCCGACTCCAGCTCCAGCTCCATCGTGTCGAGCTCGCGGTCGGCTTCGATCACGGCCTCCGCCTTGCCGGCGTCACGCGTGAGCAGCGCGTCGACCGACAGCTCCACCAGCGCCTCGGCGCGCTCCGACATGGCGAGCAGCCGCCGGTTGAGCGCGTTGAGCTGGTCGTGAAAGTGGCGAAACGGGGCTTCCGTTGGGGTCATCCGAATCTCCCGGTGATGTACGCCTCGGTACGCTCCTCGCGCGGGCTGGTGAAGAGACGCTGGGTGTCCTCCATCTCGACGAGGCGGCCGAGATAGAAGAAGGCCGTTCGGTCCGAGATGCGCGCGGCCTGCTGGAGGTTGTGCGTGACGATGACGATGGTGAGCTCGCGCTTCAACTCGTACACGAGCTCCTCGATCTTCTGGGTGGCGATCGGGTCGAGCGCCGAGGCCGGCTCGTCGAGGAGCAGCACTTCCGGATTGTTGGCCAGCGCGCGTGCGATGCAGAGGCGCTGCTGCTGGCCACCGCTCAGCGCGAGCGCGCTCTCGCGCAGCCGATCCTTCACCTCGTCCCACAGCGCCGCCTGGCGCAGCGCCGACTCCACGACCTCGTCCAGCTTCGCTCTCGAGAGTCGGCGGTTGATGCGCGGCCCGTACGCCACGTTGTCGTAGATGGAGCGGGGGAAGGGATTGGAGCGCTGGAACACCATGCCGACGCGCTGCCGCAGGGTCACGACGTCGAGTTCGCCCTCGTAGATGTCCTCGCCGTCGAGCCGGATCGAGCCGGACGCTCGCGCCGCCGGAATCAGCTCGTTCAGCCGATTGATGGAGCGGAGGAAGGTGGACTTGCCGCAGCCGGACGGGCCGATCAGCGCCGTCACGGCGCGCGGCGCGATGGACATGCTGATGTCGAAGAGCGCCTGGCGCTTGCCGTACCAGAAATCGAGGTGCTCCACCTCCAGCCGCCCGCGCTCCTCGGCGGCCAGCAGGTCGGCGGACACCGGGACTGGTGCCGTCACCCGAACCTCCCCGTGATGTACGCCTCGGTGCGCTCGTCCTTCGGCGTGGTGAACATCACGCGCGTCGGCGCCGTCTCCACCATCCGGCCGCCCAGCATGAACACCGTCTGATCCGAGACACGCGCCGCCTGCTGGAGGTTGTGCGTCACGATGATCACCGTCATGGACTGCCGGAGCTCGTACACCAGCTCCTCCACCTTCTGCGTGCTGAGGGGATCGAGCGACGCTGTCGGCTCGTCGAGGAGCAGGATGTCGGGGGCGGTGGCGAGCGCGCGCGCGATGCAGAGTCGCTGCTGCTGGCCGCCGGACAGACCGGTGGCGCTCGCCCGCAGCCGATCCCTCACCTCGTCCCACAGTGCCGCCTGGCGCAGCGCGCGTTCCACGGCGTCGTCCAGCTCCGACCGCGAGAGCCGGCGGCCCGGTTGCACCCGCAGGCCAGCCGCCACGTTGTCCCGGATGTTCATGGTGGGGAAGGGCGTCGGGCGCTGGAACACCATCCCGATGTGCCGGCGCAGCGCGATCGGATCTACGCCATCGGCGTAGATGTCCTGGTCGTGGAAGAATACATGCCCCTCCACGCGAGCCGTGGGCACCGATTCGTGCATGCGGTTGAGGCTGCGCAGCAAAGTGGACTTGCCGCACCCCGACGGCCCGATGATGGCCGTTACTTCGTGCGCCAGCACCGCCAGTGACACGTCGCGCACGGCCTGGGTGTCGCCGAAGTACGCGCTCAACGTCTCGATGCGCAGGATGTGCGACGCCTGCTCGCCTGATACGGCGGAGCTTGCCTCGCGCACCGGCATCCGCAGCGCCGCAGCGTCAATCATGTCCGCCTCCATGGCGCGCGCGAGCCATGACGCGCGCGATGATGCTGATGACCAGCACGAGCCCGATGAGCACGAGCGAGCCGGCCCACGCCTGGGCGTGCCAGTCGTCGTACGGGCCCGTGGCGTAGGTATAGATCTGGAGCGGCAGCGCAGCGATGGGCTGGGTGAGGTCGGTGGACCAGAACTGGTTGCCGATCACCGTGAACAGCAGTGGCGCCGTCTCGCCGGCGACCCGCGCAACGGCGACGAGCACGCCGGTGACGATTCCGCCAAGCGCCGTGCGGAGCACGATCTGCAGCGAGGTGCGCCAGCGCGGATACCCCAGCGCGAGGGCTGCCTCGCGCAGCGACTGCGGTACCGTCCGCACCATCTCCTCGGTGGTCCGCGTGACGAGCGGAATCATCATCGCGCCGAGGGCCGCGCCACCGGCGAGCGCCGAGAAGTGTCCGAGCGGCCTGACGAGGAACTCCCACGCGAAGATGCCCATCACGATGGAGGGCAGTCCGTTCAGCACGTCGGCGAGGAAGCGCACGAGCTCGGCCAGCTTCATTCCCTTGTGCTCGGCGAGGTACAGACCGGCGCCGATCCCGATCGGCAAGCCGATCACCGAGGCGACGCCGACCAGGATCAGCGTGCCGACGATGGCATTGGCCATCCCGCCACCCGGCTCCCCCGCTGGGCGCGGCATGTGCGTGAAGAAGCCGAGCGAGAGCGCCCCGGCTCCTTCCTTGAGCAGGTAGGCGAGGATCACGAGCAGCGGCACGACGGCCGCCCCCGCCGCGAGGAAGGTGAGGGCGATCATGATGCCGCTGGAGATCCGGCGGCGCAGGAGCCGCCTCGCGTCAGCCCGAACCGGTCGCGTTCGCAGTGGCAGCACGCTCGCGCTCATCGGCTCAACCCGCCCACCCGTCGAACGAGGCTCCGGGCGGCCGCGTTCACGATCAGCGTGATGACGAGGAGTACGAATCCGACCGCCATCAGTGCCGACAGGTGGATGTCGGTGGTCGCCTCGGAAAATTCGTTCGCGATCAGTGAGGCCATGGTGTAGCCTGGCGCGAAGAGCGACGCCGAGAGCTCGTGGCGGTTGCCGATGAGCATCGTGACGGCCATCGTCTCGCCCAGCGCGCGCCCGAGCCCGAGGATGATGCCGCCGAGGATGCCGGTCTTGGCGTACGGCACCACTGCGCCGGTGATCGTCTCCCACCGCGTGGCACCGAGCGCCAGGGCCGCTTCACGCTGCGTGCGTGGCACCGCGAGCAGCACCTCGCGAGAGACCGCGGCGATGAACGGCAGGATCATGATGGCGAGGATGAGGCTCGCCGCGAGGACGCTCGGCCCGTACGCCGGCCCGCTGAAGAAGGGGGTCGCGCCGAGGTGGAGCGTGTCGCGCAGGAAGGGCATGACCGACGTGCGCAGCAGCGGGAGCAGGACGAAGATGCCCCAGAGCCCAAACACCACACTCGGTACCGCCGCGAGAAGGTCGATGAAGAAGGCGATGGGCTGGCGAAGCCACTTCGGCGAGAATTCCGAGAGGAAGATCGCGCCCCCGATCGCCAGCGGGGTGGCGATGAGGAGGGCGATCGCCGACGTCAGCAGGGTTCCGGCGATGGCCGGTGCCGCGCCGAACTGGCCCTGCACCGGGTCCCACGTGCTCGAGGTCAGGAATCCGAAGCCGAACCGCCGCAGCGCCGGCCAGCCCGCCGCTCCCACCTCGAGGAAGATGAGGAGGAGCAGGAGGGGGATGCACAGCGCGAAGATCAGGATCGCCGCGCGGTAGATTCTGTCGGCGACGACCGATCCCTGGATGGATGGCCGTCGCGGCGGCGTGGCGGTGCTTGCGGATGACGTCATCTGGAGTGAAGCTCGCCATTTCGCGTCTCGTATTCACGAATCACGTGTAACGATCCGGTCACGAGCGTCACGGCGGCCTCCGGCGCCGTTACACGATCCAGACCAACTCATGTCGCGTTCGTGATGCGGCAGTTCGACCTTTTCTCCGTTGCGCTGCCACCGGTGAGCGGCGCACTTGCAAGGTTCCTTTCCCCACGCTCCTCATATGCCTTCGACGATTCGCCATCGAATCCCGTCGCTTCGTGCAGCCCTCCTGCTCGGCGTAGCCATCGCGGCGCCGATCGGTGCGCAGCAGACCGCCCCTTCGCCCGCTCCCGCGCCCGCCCCCAGGCCAGCGCTCGACTTCTCCGGAGTGCTGTTCGGCAATTACCAATACAACACCGGTCTCACCAACCGGAACGCCAACGCGTTCACGCTCGATCGCGCCTATCTGACCTTCAAGATGGCCGCCGGCGAGCGGACGAGTATCCGCGTCACCACCGACGTCTTCCAGGACGCTGGTAGCAATGCCTACACGGTGCGAGCCAAGTACGCGTACCTGCAGTACGACGTACCGAAGTTCTCCAATGGCGCCGCGCTGCTCGTTCGTGTCGGCATCCTTCACACGGTGGAGATCGACCACGAGGAGAGCTTCTGGCCTCGCTACCTCACCAACAGTGGCGTGGAGCGCGCGGGATTCTTCTCCTCCGCTGACGTCGGTGTCGCCTCGCAGCTCACGCTGCCCAACAGGTACGGCGAGGTCTACGCGGCGATCACCAATGGCCCGGGCTACGCGAGCAAGGAAGTGGACCGGTTCAAGGATTACCAGGCGCGGCTCTCCCTCACGCCGTTGATGGGCAGCACCTCGGTGCCGGCGCTCTTCCGCACCTTCACCCTCACCGGGTGGGCGTACAAGGGTGCGCTCGGCAGCAAGTTCGCCAACGGCGGCGCGGGGCAGGTGGGTCCCATCGGCGAGGCAATGCCGCGCGACCGCTACGGTGTGCTCGTCGGCATCAAGGATCCGCGGCTCACCGTCGCCGGGGAGTACGCGCGAGCCACGACAGGAACGGAAAGTGGCCAGAACACCGTCGTGTCACCGAGAGTTCGCACGGACGTGGACGCCAACCTGCTCTACGGGTTCACCGTCGTGAGGCCCCTGGCCTTCGTGAACGCGTCGGGCAAGTCTGCGCTGGCGCTGATCGCCCGCTACGACCGCTACAAGCCGGTCGATAACCTGTCCGACTACTCGTACCACTTCGTCCTCGGCGGTCTCTCGTACGACATCTCGTCGCGCGCCACCCTGGCGCTCGATTACCAGGAGCAGCTGCCGTCGTCGGGCGCGGTGCTCCCCGCGCAGACGGCGACCGGCACGGTTGGGCTCCCGCCCGCCAACCTCAAGACGTACTTCGCGCACTTCGTCGTGAACTTCTAGCTCGCGACCACCTCCACCCCTTGATCCGGAGGGGTGCGAACGGAGGTGCATCCGCCCCCGCTGGCTCGCGGGAACAGCCAGTGGGGGCGATCCGTTACACAACCGTGATAGTCGGCAGATTGTCGGCTGCGCGGATCTCCGTCATCCTTAGGTACACCCTGGATGCGCGGAGAAGGCCGATGCTGAGTCAATCGTCGTTCGACGGCGAATCGCCGATCACCACCGGACCTGAGCGTGTCGAGTCGTCCATCGAGAGCGTGCTGCGGTCCGGCGGCACGCGCAGCGAGCTTCGTGCGCTGGTGGACCGGTTCGCGGACCTGGCGCGAGTCGTGGGCATGTCGCCCGGTGAAGCCGTTGCGAGGCTCGAGGCTGTCGCTGTTCGTGCTGCTACCGACGCGCCGGCGACCTGCGGAGCGACGGCGGTCGGCGACTCGATCGCCGACCGCCGCGCGATGATGAAGCGCTGGTGTTCGGCACGCTATCAGCGCGCCGACTGATCCTCCAGCGCTACAGGTAGGTCCCGGCCAGCGCCTCGTTCATCGAGCCCCACGCCGGCATCGCCATCGGCACGACCTCGAGCGGCTCGGCGGGCCGATACGTCGCCACCAGGTGCGACGTGCTGAGCCGGAACTCGCCTCCCCGGCTCGCTGCCCAGTGCCGGAGCAGCCGGCGGATGACGTCGATGGCATCGGCGCTGAGGTAGCCGACGGCACGCAGGTCCAGCCGCAGGATGCTCACCGTGGTCGGGAGAGAGTTGCAGAGGGCGAGCAGCGCTGGCGCGTCGTGCCGCGCGAGGCTGCCTGCGACGTAGAGCGTGGCTGCCTGGTTCGTCTGCTCGAGCTGGTAGTGCATGGCGTGCGTCATCGGACACCGTCACTGATTTGGGGTGACGGAACGATGGCCTGGCCGGGCAACGGTGAAGGGATGTCCGCACAACGACTGCGTCACGGCTCGCCGACGTTCAGGCGATCTCGCTGTTCGGCGCCCCGTCGGCCGACGGAAAGAGCACGCTGATCGTGGTGCCCCGGCCGGGAACGCTCGCTGCCTCGACGCGGCCACCGTGCGCATCCACGAGGTGGCGCACGATCGCGAGCCCGAGGCCCGTGCCACCCTGCTCGCGTGACCGGCCGGCATCCACCCGATAGAAGCGTTCGAAGATGCGCGGCAGGTGCTCCGCCGCGATGCCGATGCCGGTATCGCGCACGTCGATCCACACTCCCCCGGCTCCCAGCCGGCTGCGCACAGTGACGCTTCCGGTGGTGGTATATCGCACGGCGTTCTCCACCAGGTTGCCGAGCACCTGGCGGAACGCCGTGGGATCGGCATGAACGCTGGCCGCGCCGGGCGGCACGTCAGCGACGAGCTGCACGCCGCGACGGCTGGCGAGCTCCTGCGCGCCGGCGAACACCTCGCGCACCACGGCGGCGATGTCCACTCGCCGTGTCTTGGGCTGCCACCCTCCGCTCTCGATGCGCGACAGGTCAAGCAGGTCGTCCACGATGCGTTGCATCCGCTCGGCGTTGTCGCGGATCGTCTGCGCAAAGGCGCGGCGCTGATCGGCGGGGATCTCCTCGTCGAGCAAGGTTTCGGCGAAGCCGCGAACGGCCGTAAGCGGCGTCTTGAGCTCGTGACTCACGTTCGCCACGAAGTCGCGCCGCACGGTCTCCAGGCGCCGGAGCTGGGTGAGGTCGAGCACCGTCACCACGGCGCCGCGCCTGGCGAGGGGACGGGACGCCACGACGAGCGTGCGGTCGTACAGGCGAGTCTCCGTCGGCGGCGTGGCGTCGCCACCGAGCGCTGCCTCCACCGCGACGCGCAGCTCGTGCTCGCGCGGCAGGAGCTCGCGCGGGAACGGGAGCGCCGCGCCAAGGTCCAGCAGCGTTCGCGCGCGCTGGTTGATGCGCACCACCATCCCGCGCTCGTCGAGGGCGAGGACACCCTCCTCGAGTGACTCCAGCACCGCGGTCATGAGCAGCTCGTCCGCCTGCATCGCCGCCAGTCGGCTCGAGAGCTGCTCGGCCATGCGATGTAGCGCCGTCGCCAGGTCACCAACCTCGCCTGGCGCCGAGAGGGCGGGCCGGCGCGACAGGTCCCCCGCGGCGATCGCACGGGCGACGTCGCGCAGCTCGACGATCGGCCGCGACACGGTGCGCGCGAACAGCCACGCGATGAGGAGCACGCCCAGCAGCACGACGAGGCCGCTCGTGAGGACGTCGCGCCGCGCACCACTCACAACGGCTTCGAGCCGGCTGATCGTGAGCGATACGCGAACGAATCCGAGTGGATGGCGCACGGCGACGTACAGCTCGTCGTCGCCGGCCGACACGCTGTGGCGCAGCGACCAGCCGCGCCCGGAATCCCGTGCCGCCATCACCTCCGGGCGCGTGGAGTGGTTCTGGAGCCGATGCCGGGCTTCCGGGTCGAACTCCGCGTCGCCCACCACCACGCCGGTGCTGTCGATGATCGTGACGCGGTAGCCCAGTGCCTGGCCGGCATGATGGGCGAGCGAGTCGGGATCCACTCCCCGGGTCCACGACGACGCGACGAGCTGTGCATCGCGCGCCAACTCGTCGGTCTTGTCCTGGATCAGCCGCTCGCGGAGCCGCCCGCCGGCGAGGACGACGATGGACGCGACGAGGATCAGGACGACGACCAGCGCGCCGAGGAGGAGGCGGCGCGCGAGGGTCATGAAGCGCGGCCCTGCGGGACGCGAAGGCGATAGCCGAAGCCGCGCACCGTCTCGATCATCTCGCCGGCGACGCCAAGCTTGGCGCGCAGTCGCTGTACGTGCATGTCCACCGTGCGCGTCTGGATGTCGGGCGCGGCCTCCCACACGCTCTCCAGCAGATGCGCGCGTGCCTGGACACGCCCGCGTCGCTCGGCGAGCAGCAGGAGCAACTTGTACTCGGTGGGCGTGAGCTCCACCGGCTCGCCCGCCACTCGGACCACGTGCGCCGCCGTGTCGATCTCGAGCTGGCCGAGCGTCATGGCCGCGGTAGTCTCCGCCGGCGGGGTGCGCATGCGGCGCAGGATCGCCCCGACGCGGAGCACCAGCTCCTGAGGGCTGAACGGCTTGGTGAGGTAGTCGTCCGCGCCGAGCGAGAGTCCGCGAATGCGGTCCTGCTCCTCGCGTCGTGCCGTGAGCATGAGGACGGCGATGTCGCGCGTGGATGCATCGGCGCGAAGCTGCTCCAGCACCTCGTAGCCCGAGAGGCCGGGAAGCATCAGGTCGAGCACGATCAGCGCGGGCTGCTCGCGCCGCGCGGCTTCCCGTGCGTCGTGCCCCGTACTCGCCGTGGAGACGCGGTACCCCGCACGGGCCAGGTGATAGGCGACGAGCGCGACGATGTCCGCTTCGTCGTCCACCACGAGGACACGCTGCTCGGTGGCGGGGGCCGACGCGCTCACGTGGTGCCCGACTGCAGGCGCCGCGCGATCTTCGCGACGATCATCTCGATCGCCACCGGGTTGTGCCCACCGCGCGGCACGATGACGTCCGCGTAGCGCTTGCTTGGCTCGACGAACTCGAGGTGCATGGGCTGCACCGTGGAGAGATACTGGTCGAGGATCTCGGACAGCGGCCGCCCGCGCTTGGCCATGTCGCGCCGGATGCGGCGAATGAGCCGGATGTCGGCATCCGCGTCCACGAACACCTTCACGTCGCAGAGCTCGCGCACGCGGGCATCCACGAAGAGCAGGATGCCGTCGATGACGACGACGTCCGCGGGCGGGATGCGCACCGTCTCCTCGCTCCGCGCGTGGGTGACGAAGTCATAGACCGGCTTGTCGATCGCGTACCCCTGGCCGAGACACCCGAGCTGGTGCACGAGCAGCTCCCAATCGAAAGCGTTCGGGTGATCCCAGTTGATCTTCCGGCGGTCCTCGATCGGGAGGTGCCCATGGTCGAGGTAGTAGGCATCCATGTCGATGAACGCGACCGAGGCATCGCCGAGCGCCGCGGCCACGTTGCGAGCCACGGTGCTCTTGCCCGATCCGGAGCCGCCGGCGATGCCTATCACCAGAGGCTTCACCGCGCTCCTCTCGCGCAGGCGGTCGCGATCACGGGAGAAAGGTGGCGTCCTCGAACGCCGCAGTGCAGGGGGCGGGCTGTCACGGTCATGTATCGGTTGGCGGCGGGAAGCCGGGACCACCCGGCGCGTCGAAGTGTGCCGCTCCGGGTCGGCACCGTCAACCGCACGGGCGCTCCCTGCGCGACCGTGTCACCGCTAGATTCTTTACATGCAGAACCGATCCTCGTTCGTCCTCGCGCTGCTCGCCCTTCTCGCGGGCTGCGCGCATCCTGGTACCGTCGTCGGCCACGACGCCGGGAGCTTCGATCTCGTCGTCGCCGCCACGACGGATACCCACGGCCGGATCCGCGGCTGGAACTACGAGTCCAACCGGCCCGACGGTGTGCGCGGGCTGACGCGCGCCGCCACCATCGTCGACTCGCTGCGCGCTGCCGCACCGGGCCGCGTCGTCCTGATCGATGCCGGCGACCTGCTGCAGGGGAACTCGTTCACGTACGTAGCCGCGCGGGTCGCGCCCCCGGACGCGCCGAATCCGGTGGTGTCCGCGATGAACGCCATGCATTACGACGCGGCGGCGATCGGCAACCACGAGTTCAACTACGGCCTGCCCTACCTCAGGCGCGCGGCAAGACAGGCGGACTTTCCCTTCCTCGCCACGAACGCCTATCTGCGCAGGGGCGAGCACGCCTTCACGAGCTGGGCGATGGTGGAGCGTGGGGGGATCCGGATCGGCATCGTCGGAGCCACCACGCCGGGCTCCATGGTGTGGGACCGTGACAACCTCGCCGGCCAGTTCACCATCCGGGACATCGTTCCGGAGGTCAGGTCCGCCGTCGCCGACGTGCGGGCGGCCGGCGCGGACGTCGTGCTCGTCACGGTACACTCGGGCCTCTCCGAGCCATCGAGCTACGACACGGTCAGCACGGGAGTGCCGAGCGAGAACGTCGCCGCGCGCGTCGCGCGCGAGGTCCCCGGGATCGACCTCATCCTCTTCGGGCACTCGCACAAGGAAGTCGCGGACACGCTCATCAACGGCGTGCTCCTCATGCAGCCGAAGAACTGGGCGACGAGTGTCGCCGTGGCGCATCTCGGCCTCGAGCGCGCTGACGGCCACTGGCACGTGACGGCGAAGCACTCCTCGCTCGTGCAGGCCGCCAATCATGCCGAGGCGCCGGAGGTCGTGGCAGCGACGGAGTCGGCCCACCAGCGTACGCTCGCCTGGGTCACCGCTCCCATCGGTCGGACCCCCGTGGCGTGGCGGGCCGACTCCTCGCGTGTCACCGATACGCCGCTCATCGATTTCATC
>DASTGQ010000345.1:0-3077 GCA_035718985.1 Gemmatimonadaceae bacterium | reverse complement strand
CGATGCCCGTTGCGTGAAGCTCGCCGTGCCCGCGGGCGCGGCGCCAACCTTTCACGGGCGCGATGTCTTCGCGCCGGCTGCGGCCGCGCTCGCACGAGGTTCCTCGCTGGAGTCACTCGGCGAGCCCTGGGCGACGCCGGTGGTGCGCCGCACGCCGGAAGCCGTGCGGCGCGAGGACGGCAGCATTGCCGGCATGGTGATCAGCGTGGACCGGTTCGGGAACGCCATCACGAACCTGGTGACGTGGCGCGGCGGTGCGGTCGACGTGGCAGGTAAGGTGCTGCCGATCCTGCGGACCTACGCAGACGTCGAGGCAGGAGGCGCCGCGGCGCTCACCGGCTCGAGCGGCCTCGTGGAGATCGTCGTGCGCGATGGCAGCGCGTCGGCCCGACTCGGACTGACGCGCGGCTCCGAGGTGGTGCTCCGACCACGGTAAGGCGGCGTCACCGCGAGCCCTTCACCCTGGACATCGAGGGACGGTCGGCCGCGCCGGCGTTCACGATGCGACCGTGATAGACAGCCCCGCGCTCCGGTGCGACGGCGCCGCTGCCGTGATGCATCTCCGAGGCGAGCTCGCCCCCGCAGAGCAGCACGAACATGGAGTAGTACATCCACATCAGCAGGGCGATCACGCCGCCGATCGTGCCGTAGGTCTTGTTGTACGCGCCGAAGTGCTGCACGTACACGCGGAAGAGCAGCGTCGCGATCAGCCACAGCACCGTGGTGGCGAGGGACGCGACGATGACGTTCGACCACGGCTGGTGCGCGTTGGGGAGGAGCTTGAACAGGACGGCGCCGAGCGTGACGAGCAGGGCGGCGGCGACCAGCATCTGCAGCAGGGTGAACACCATCACTCCCGCCGAGCCGAGACCCATCGTGCTGGCCATCCACTGTGCGAGGCGCGATCCATCCATGAACGTCGCCGTGGCGAGGAGGAAGACCGCGGCAGCGATGAGGAGGGCTCCGAGACGGAGCGCCTGGCGCTTCCACCACGGACGGGTTTCGTCCACGTCATAGGCGATGTTCAGCGCGTCCATGAGCGCGCCGAAGATGTTGGAGCCCGACCATGCGGCGAGCAGCGCGCCGAGTGACATGATTCCCACGCCGCCCTGGGAGGTGATGACCTCGCCGAGGATGCGCCGGATGAGTGACAATGAGTCGGCCGGCAGCGTGGACGAGAGCCGCGTCAGCATGGTGTCCATGAGCTGCTGGCCGTTGCCGAACAGGCCGAGCATCGGCGTCAGGAACAACAGCAGCGGGAAGAGCGAGAAGAAGAAGTAGTACGCGGTCTGCGCCGACAGCGAGGTGATCCGGTCCTCGCCGATCTCGTGACCGGTCTTCTTCAGCAGCTGGACGACGTCGAAGCCCTTGATGACCATGAATGCGAACGGTGCCTGGTGAGGTGTTCACCAGGCACCGGGGCAAGGCACGGGCCATACACGCCGCGAGGCGCCTCGGTCAGCGGGTGCCGCGCTGCAGCTCGATCTGTCCGAAGAACGTTTCCGCATGCACGCGCAGCTTGTGCGGCGCGGTGTCGTAGTTGGTGGAGTACCAGGCATCGTCGCGCTTGACCATGCCGTCGTGCTCGAAGCCGGCGATGATCCGCTCCACGTCCAGCCGCACTCCCACGTCCGCGGGCACGCGAAGGATCAACTTGCCTACCGCGAGCTTTGCGTCCACGGTGAGGTCGCGCGTCCACGCACCGCTGAAATCGAGGTCGGCCACGCCGACACCGCCATGCACGCGAATCTGGTCGGCATTGGCGTTGGCGAGGTGGACGGCCAGCAGGTCAGCCGCGCCGACGTCGATCGTGAGGTCGCTCATCCGGGCTCGATTCGGCTGCGAGAACGTCAGGCTCGCGTCGGCCGCGCCACATTCGAGGCGCAACGACTGAAGCATGATCCCTCCCAGGTCGAGCCGGCTCTCGGTGCCACCGAGCTGCAGGTCGAGGTCGAGCGGCACGCTGGAGGGAAGGGCGAGGCGCAGCTCGCCGGAGTCGTCACGATCGCTGAAGCGCTGCGCTCCTTCGCGACTCTCGAGTCCGAGGACCGCACTCCGTGACGACGCGTCGTAGCGGTGCACCGGCGCCCCGCGTCGCTCGTCGTAGCGCAGGTGCATGTCGTACAGCACGGCGGTGCCGGCGCTGCGCACGTCCACGCGGCCCGCGCCATACTGCACGCGGATCCGCTGCGGGAGGCTGTCGTGGAGCTGGCGCGCGATGTCCACGGTGCGCCAGAGGGGTGAGCCCTGGGCCCGGGCGGCCGGCGCGATCAGGCACGCGCCCACCGCGAGGACGGCAATCCGACGATTCATCTGACCTCCGATGCAGTGCGTCGTGCGGCAACCACGCCAGTGAGCGGCGTCGGCGTCTGCCACGACGCCAGCTCCACGCGCGGCGCCCCGGCCGCGATGCGGCGGTGCGTGCCGGCGCGGGAGAGCAGCGCGGCCCCGAATCCCAGCGTGACGGCGGCCCACGTCATGGCGAGCGCCGCCGCGCGCACGACCGTCGCCGTCAGCGGTGACCAGGCGAGCAATGCCGCCACCATCCAGAGCACGAAGAACACGGCCACTCCGACGGCGAGCGCCACGAGGGCGCGATAGCGCGGCGTCCTGTCGCCGTCGCGACTCATCGAGCCGCCGACGAGGCGCGCGACCGCGAGGAAGCCAAGCGTGAAGAGGCCGACCACCGCAACGCAGTACGCCACGATGGCGAACGGAATCAGCAGCACGCCGATGACGGTGAGCGCGAGCGCGACGACGAGCACGGCCAGGCCGGGGAGCAACAGGACCTGCCCGAGCAGGCCAGCCCAGAACGCCCGGGCGAACCGCCGCTCGAGCGTCTCGGCCACCTCGTCGAGGTTGCGGCCGGCGAACAGGAGCACGCCGATCGCGACGATGAGCAGCACCCCGAAGGTGGCCGCCACCATCCGGGCGCTGTCCATGGTCCGCTGGAAGGGAGTCCGGGCGAGGAGCGCGGGAGCGCTGGCCGCGAGCAGCGTGGGGAGCGCACTCATGCTGCGCATCTCGCCCATCACCACTCCGTCCGCGGCGATTCGGCCCCCGACGGACAACACGTC
>DASTGQ010000344.1:0-8155 GCA_035718985.1 Gemmatimonadaceae bacterium | reverse complement strand
ATCGCGGCCCGCATGGGGCTCGACCACGAGTGCCTGCACGACGACGATCTCACACTGATTCGCCAGGCACTCTCGGCATCGTCGCCGAAGCTGCAGGGGGTCACGCTCGACGAGCTGCTCGAGAAGGGATGGATGCGCCTGGCGCTGCCGACCCCGTACCTCCCGTACGCGGAGGGCGCATTTCCGACGCCGAGCGGGAAGTGCGAGCTCTATTCGGAGCGCATGAAGGAGCTGGGGCTGGATCCGCTGCCGACGTACACGCCACCGTACGAATCACCGGAGCGTCAGCCTGCGCTGGTGGCTCGTTATCCGCTCACGCTCATCTCGTCGCCGGCACATACCTACCTCAACTCGACGTTCGTCAACATCGCCTCGCTGCGCCGGCAGGCGCGCGAACCGGAGGTGCTGCTGCACCCCGCAGATGCGGAGCGCCGGGGCATCGCGCCGGGAATGCGGGTCACCGTGAGGAACGACCGTGGCGCCTTTCTCGCCACCGCGCGAGTGGAACCGTCGATCCGCGAAGGAGTGGCATGGGCGCCCTCCATCTGGTGGGCCAAGCTCGCCGACGACGGCGCGAACGTCAACCAGACGACGTCGCAGCAGGTCACCGACCTTGGTGGCGGCCCGGTGTTCTACGACAACCAGGTCGAGGTCGAGCAGGCGTAGATTCGGCGCGGCCATCAGGCGGGAGCATCCGCGTCAGTCCGCAACGTCAGCGAAATCCGCGTTCGCCGTTCTCCTTCGCCGTTGCGCTTCGCTGGCCCGGAAGCCAGGTGGATCAGGCGCGATCCTGCTCGGCGCGCAACTGTTCGAGCGTATCGAGCGTCCGAGGGTGGCGCGGGTCGCGGAGGTCCATCCTGTTCCACGGAATGACGTGACCGCGGTACGGCACGAGGCGGCCGAGGTGGTGGAGGAGCATTCGCGCGAAGTAGGGGCCGGCGAGACTCTCGACGGCGCCGAACGATCCGATGTGGAACTCGGTGACGACGTAGTCGTTGCCGTGCTCATGGAGCTCGATCTCGGCGCGCAGCTCCTCCACTCGTCCCACCTTGCGTCCGTGCGGGTCGAGGACCGCTCGGCCGAGCAGGTGATGCAGCGCCACTTCGCGGCTCACGACTTCGACTCCTTCTTGCTTTCGGCGCCAGGGATCCTGCAGATGACGTTTCGCGCGAGCCACTGTTCGAGGTGCTCGGACGGGAGGTCGTCACGCAGGACGTCGAGCTCGATCGTATTGCCGATGGATCGCACGGCGGCGAAGGGGATGCGGCTCACCCCGCCCTCCGGCGCTCTCGTGTGTCCGGGGACCAGGCGCCGAAGTGCCGTCATCCAGCGGCCAATCCGTTCGCTGCGTGCAGGGCCGCCGATCAGCATGGCGGCGATCCGCGGCGGCGCATTCTCGCGCAGCTCGAGCAGGAGTGCGTCGCACCGGCCGATGTTCTCGTGACGCCGGTCCACCAGCTGGGCATCCTGCACGTCGTGGCGCAGGTCGAGTCCGTCCTTCATCCGCCACCGAGGATCTGCAGTGGTATCGCGGCCACGAAGAGCACGAGGGCAAGCAGCGAGATGAGCACGAGCGCTGTGTTGCCCAGCCAGCCATTCGCGTGGCTCGTCATCACCCGGCGATCGTTCATCAGCGCGAGCAGCGGGATGACGGTGACGGGCAGGCTCGCCGCCGACAGCACCATGGAGATGTTCGTGAGCTTGAGCGGATCCGCGCCGAACGCGATCGGAACCGAGGCGAGCAGGATCAGCAGCGAGTAGGTGGTGGCGAAGCGCGAGTCCTGGGACGGCCGCAGGTTCTCGCTCCACGGCCATCCGAATCCCTGTGCGAACAGGTACGCCCCGGAGAGCGAGATCTCCACCGTCGCGCCGAAGCAGGTGATGCACAAGGTGATGAGAAAGAGCGCGAATCCGGTGCGGCCGAGGGGAGTGGCAAGCACGAGGGCGATCTGCTCGTAGGCATCCACTTCGATGTGGCGTGGCAGGAACACCACTGCGGCGCAGACGAGCACCATGAGCGCCAGCCCGCCGCCGAACAGGTTGCCGACACCCGCCGTGACCCGGTTCACGGCCAGGTACTCGATGTTCCAGTCGTCCTCGAGCGCTCCGGCCGAGTAGAAGAGATAGAGATAGGGACTGATGGACGCGCCGAGGATGCTGACGGCGAGGTACCAGTACTTTGCGCCGTCGTGCGATGGCGCCGTCGGCAGCAGCCCTGCGCCGACCGCGCTCCACTGCGGGTGCAGCTTCAAGGCACCAACCAGAAACACGATGGACACGAGCCCGAGCAGCGCCGTTCCCTGCTCAACGAGGCTGAACGTGCCGCGCCACAGCAGCGCCCAGCCGACGAGGGCGATGGGAATCGCCCACCAGCGGAAGGCGATGCCAGTGGCCATCTGCAGGCCGATTGCCACGCCGCCGATCTCGGAGACGAGGACGAGGAAGGACGGAACGATCACGGCCACGAGAGGGATGATGAAGAAGCGGATGCCCATGTGTTCGCGGAGCAGGTCCACGTAACTGCGGCCGCTGACGGCCGCGAGGCGGCCGGTCATCTCCATCAGGATGGCGAGGCAGATGGTGCCGAGCGCGAGGGCCCAGGCGAGGCGAAAGCCGAAATTCGCTCCGCCCTGGACGCTCGTGGCAATGGAGCCTACCTCGAGGAAGCCACCGATGCTCGTCACGACACCGAGCCCGATCTCGCCCCATTTCTTCACGGTGCGATCATCCGGAGGTGGGCGAGCCCTTCATCCAGTGAGTCAAGGACGACGCGCGCCGCTGTGCGCTCGGAGTCCGTTTCCGCGAGCTCGATCAGCGACTGCTGGACTTTCGAGCGCGCCTGGGTGGCGCGGTCGGCAATCTGTCGGGCGACTGCGCCGTTGATGGCGTTGGCCGAGCGCCGGTCGGCGGCGAGCCCGGTCGTGGCCGTCCACGAGCGCGTCCGATCAAGTTCCGATTTCAGGTCCTGCCTGGCGCAGGCAGTCACTGAGAGGAGGGCGGCGACTGCGAGCGGAGTCGGTCGTCGGCCGTCACGCCAGCCGCGGAGGCGAGACATCGCGAAGTCGGGGACGAGAAGAGGCAGTTTGCGCATGGTGGGCGACCCGGCCGACGCTGCGCAGGAAGCGTACCGAGCAGTTCCGCGCGACGGGGGACCGAAGCGCGTGCCGCGGGGTGGAACACCTTGCGTGGCCATGAGCGGCGGCGCTTCTTCACGATGAACCGGCAGAACCCGGAGGTCTTGTTGTCGGCGTTCCCAGAAACACTCGGCGCGCTCGAGCGCTCGCCGTTCGGTTCCCCCGACCGCGCCCTGCGGTCCGTCAAGGACGAGATGCGCCAGAATCTCCTCGAGCGACTGGCGCGAGGCGGTCCGCTGTTCACCGGCGTGCTCGGCTACGAGGAGACGGTGATGCCGCAGATCATCAACGCCCTCCTCTCGCGGCACAACTTCATCCTGCTCGGCCTGCGCGGGCAGGCCAAGTCGCGCATCCTGCGGGCGCTCGTCACGCTGCTCGACGACGCGATGCCGGTCGTGGCGGGGAGCGAGGTGAACGACAATCCCTTCGCGCCGATCTCGCGCTATGCGCGCAACCTGATCGAGGAAGCGGGTGACGACACGCCGATCGCCTGGGTAGGTCGCGATTCGCGCTACGTGGAGAAGCTCGCCACTCCCGACGTCACCATCGCCGACATGATCGGCGACCTGGACCCGATCAAGGCGGCGCGCGGCGGCCACATGCTCTCCGACGAGCTCACGATCCATTACGGCATGCTGCCCCGCGCCAACCGCGGCATCTTCGCGCTGAACGAGCTGCCCGATCTCGCCGGCAAGGTGCAGGTGGGCCTGTTCAACGTGATGCAGGAGGGCGACGTGCAGATCAAGGGCTATCCCGTCCGCCTGCCGCTCGACGTGCAGCTCTGCTTCACGGCGAACCCGGAGGACTACACGGCGCGCGGCAAGATCATCACGCCGCTCAAGGATCGCATCGGGAGCGAGATCATCACGCACTACCCCGAGACGGTGGAGCTCGGAATGGCGATCACGGAGCAGGAAGCGTGGACGGAACGCGGCGGCGCCCCGGTGCGCGTCCCCGACTTCATCGCCGAGCTGGTGGAGCGCGTGGCATTCGAGGCGCGCACGGACAAGCGCATCGACCGGCGCTCGGGCGTCTCGCAGCGCATGCCGATCAGCGTCATGGAGAACGTCGTCTCCAACGCCGAGCGCCGCGCCGTCGTGACAGGAGAGAAGGAAGTGGTGCCGCGCATCTCCGACGTCTACGCCGCCCAGCCGGCCATCACGGGCAAGATCGAGCTGGAGTACGAAGGTGAGCTGGTGGGCGGCCATGCCATTGCGCGAGAGCTGATTCGTCGCGCCGCCGACGCCACGTTCGACGAGCGCGCGGGCGGCGTGAACGTGGACGACATCGTGATCTGGTTCGACGAGGGCGGTGCGTTGCAGGTGACGGACGACGAACGAGCCGAGGCGATGGCGAAGGCGTTCGCCGTGGTGCCAGGCCTCGTGGAGCTGGTGCGACGCGTGGGTCTCGCGCAGACCGGCGACGCGCCGATGACGGTGGCGGCGTGCGAGCTCGTGCTGGAGGCGCTGGTGGCGCGCAAGCGCATCTCGCGCTCCGATACCGGGCTGTATGGTCGTGCCGAACCGGAGAAGCGCCGGCGGCGGCCCAACGAGGACTTCTTCGGCGGTGGGATGTCCGCCTGACGGCATGACGATGGTCGAGCCGGCACGAGCGTCCAGATCCCGATCGGATGAAAGCGGCCTCCGCGTGCGTGAGGCTGCGCCGCGGGATCTCGACGCCGTGATGGCCTTGCGACTGGCCCTGCTCCGGGAGCACCCGGAGCATCCAGTCTACGGGCGTCTCAGGAAGGACGTGAACCTCCGGGCGCGGGAGCTGTTCGCGGCCCAGCTCCGGTCGCCGATCGAGGTCATCTTTCTCGCCGAGCGTGAGGGCGAGGCGGTGGGTGTCCTGCGCTGCGTGGAGTCGGTGGGCTCGGCACTGTTGGAGCCCGCGCGCTATGCGTATGTGTCGTCGGTGTACGTGCGGCCGGATGCGCGCCGCAAGGGCGTCCTGCGCGAGATGCTCGCCGCCGCCGAGCGGTGGGCACGGGCGCGCGGCCTGGCGCAGATGCGGCTGCACAACGTGGCCGGCAGTGAAGTCGCGGAAGGGGCATGGTCCGCGCTCGGATTCGGCGTAGTGGAGCAGGTACGACTGCGGAACCTCAGCGCGGAGAGTGAGTGATGCCGATCGTGACCGTGTCGCGGCAGTACGGCTCGGGGGGGTCCGAAGTCGCGGAGCGCGTGGCCACCGCGCTCGGGTGGAAGCTCTACGACAACGAGGTCGTGGAAGCCGTTGCATCGCGCCTGCACCTGACGCCGGCCGAGGTGAGCGCACGCGAGGAGCGCGTACCCTCGCTGGTGGAACGGATGGCGTCGGCGATGGCGCTCGGCGTGCCGGAAGTGATGCCGGTGGTGGGGGAGATGGCGAGCGTTCCGAGCGAGGAGCGCATGGTGATGGTGACGAGGCGCGTCATCGAGGATGCCGTGGCGGCCGGCCCCGCGGTGCTCGTCGGGCGTGGGGCGCAGTGCATGCTCGCCCGGCGAAGCGATGCGCTGCACGTGTACTGTTACGCCCCGCAGGAGGATCTCGAGCGGTACGTGATCGAGAACCTCCACGTCTCCCCCGCCGAGGCACGCAAGCGGGTCGCGGACATGAACCACCAGCGCGAGCTGTACGTGCGCCTGCACTGGCAGCGCAACTGGCGTGACGTCGCGAACTACGATCTCTGCGTCAACACGGCGAGCCTGGGACTGGACGGCGCAGCGCGCCTGGTGACCGAGGTGGCGAAGGAGCGATTCGGGTGAGTTCCTCCCGCCGTTCTGAACTTCAGCCGTTCCGTTCAGCTTCCTGTTCGCGCTTGAGTCGCGTGAGCTCCGCCTCCACCGACGCGGGGACGAACATGTCGTCGGCGATCTTCGCGATCTCCTCGGCGTCGCGCCAGGCGGCCTCGAGGATGTGAAGCTCGCCCTCGAGGGCGCGGCGCTCCGTTTCCTCGTGGGCCGCCATCTCGAGCGCGAGCCGCATGTGCGCGGGGACCTTGTGCAGCAGGCTGGCGCCGCGCCGGCTGCTCTGCCACGTCTCGGTACGATCCAGCGAGCCCACGACGCGCGCGAAAAGCCGATCGGGCGCCGGGTCGGCTTCCAGCAGGGACACGGCGCGCTGTACCTGCTTCGTGCTGCCTCCTTGTTCGTTCATGCGCGGCAGCAGCGCTCCGGCAGCGCGGATGGCGGCGTCTCCCTTCAATTCCCGCATCTCACGCCCGCTGGAGTAGCGGTACCATGGGCCAATGGTCTGACGCGGAGTCGGTACCTCGAGCAGCAGCTCCCCACCATTCGATGAGAGTCGAACGCGTCGGAGCTCCGTGAGGCGCGTCCTGATGGTCTCACCGTCGGGTGTCGGAACGTGCACGAAGGTGCGGTGCCGATAGATGCCACGTCCCGCGTTGATGAATTGCCACAGCGGATTGAGGGCCACTCCGCTGAACACCCCCAGCACCGGTCCGGCCACCACGACCACCCCGGCGACCGCGACGCCGCCGGCGACCATCGCATAATGACGCCGGCGCCGGCGCCCGAACTGGTCGCCGTACCGCCACGCGGCCATCTCGGGCCGCTGCGGAGCACCGATGCGCACGAGCTCGAGCCCTTCCTTCACGCGCGCGAGGCCGATCTCGTCGGTGGAGACTCGCAGCCTGGTGGCACGGAACTGACGCTCACACTCCTCGATGGCTTCCCAGCGCTCCTCGAGCGGCGAGAGGTTCCATCGCTCGCACTTGCGACACACCACCCACAAGCGTCCCTTCGCCGCGTCGAAGGCAAGGCGTCGCCCGACGGGAAACGGCTCGATGGCCTCGTTGCGACCGAGGTCGCCGTTACAGAACAGACAGGTCGCGTACACCGACTGATTCCAGCGTGCGAAGCTCCGGACGGCGAAAGAACGCGTGAAGTCCGTAGGCGAGCATCAGGGCGGCAGCGACACCAATTGCCGTCGCCACGCCGACCACGTCGGCCACCACGCCAGCGCTGAACGCGCCGACGACCTGCGCCATCCCCACGACGACGAGGCTGTAGGCCGCCATGACGCGTCCGCGCAGTTCATCGGGCACGACGGTCTGCAACAGCCCATTGGAGATGGCGCCATTGAGGATCATCGTGCTCCCGATGCCAAGCAGCAGCAGGTAGCCGAAGACGGGGATGCGGCAAAGCGAGAAGGCGAACAGCAGGATGGGCCACGTCATGGACGCGAACATGAGCAGCTTCACCCGCGATACGCGCGGCCCCACCGCCGCGAGCGAGAGCGCGCCGGTCATGCCTCCGATACCGAGACACGACAGGAGCACGCCGTATCCGCCGGCGCCGAGCGAGAACATGTTGCGCGCCACCACGGGCATGAGCGCGAGCACCGGGGTGCCGAGAATCGAGTAGGCGGTGACCATGAGCATGAGCGCCCGCACGTTGGGCGTGCGCCGCACGTAGCGCATGGCCTGAATTACACCGATCCACGGCCGTGCGTGCCCCGGCGGCCGCCGAAAGGCCGGCAGGCGGATCATGAACAGGCCGATGAGCACGGCGACGAAGCTCACCGCGTTGAGGAAGAAGCACCACGAGATGCCGAGACCGGCGATGACGGCAGCTGCGATGCCGGGACCAACGACTCGCGCGAGGTTGAACCCGCTGGAGTTGAGGGCGATGGCTTCCGGAAGGTCCTCACGCCCGACGAGGTCGATGTACATCGACTGGCGCGCCGGGATCTCGATCGAGGCGATGGTCCCGCTGACGAATGCCAGTGCGAGCAGCGAGTGGATGTCGATGTGATGCGTGACCGTGAGCGCCCAGAGGAGCGAGGCCTCCAGGAGGTAGCAGCCCTGCGCAATGCGCACGAGACGCAGCTTGTCGGCGCGATCGACGATCGCGCCAGCCGGGAGCGAGAAGAGCAGGATCGGGATGGAGGTAGCGACAGCGACGAGGCCGACGAGGAAGGCGCTGTTGGTGAGCTCGAGCGCCAGCCACCCTTCAGCCATCGTCTGCATCCAGGTCCCGATGAGCGACATGGTCTGCCCGATCAGGAAGATCCGGAAGTTC
>DASTGQ010000343.1:0-6789 GCA_035718985.1 Gemmatimonadaceae bacterium | reverse complement strand
ACGGTGCTGCTCGGCATCCCGACCCGGGGCGTACCGCTGGCGCTGCGCCTGGCCGCCCGTATCCACGCCTTCGAGGGCGTGGCGGTGCCCACCGGCGCGCTGGACATCACGCTCTACCGCGACGACCTGCAGACCGTTGGGCCGCGCCCCGTCGTCGGGCCCACCAACCTCCCGTGGGCGATCGACGGCAAGCACGTCGTCATCGTCGACGACGTGCTCTACACGGGACGGACCGTGCGCGCCGCGCTCGACGAGCTCGCGGACTTCGGCCGGCCAAAGCGCATCGCGCTGGCCGTCCTGATCGACCGCGGCGGCCGCGAGCTGCCCATCCAGCCCGACGTGGTCGGCAAGGTGCTCGACGTCGCCCCGCGTGATCGCGTCGACGTCTTCGTCTCGGAGCTCGACGAGAAGGATGCGGTGATCGTCGCCGGCGCGGACAAGTCGTGATGGGATCGCTCGGGAAGGATCTGCTCGGCCTCGAGCACCTCTCGGGAGATCAGATTCGCCTCATCCTCGACACCGCCGAGCCGTTCAAGGAGATCAGCGAGCGGGCGATCAAGAAGGTGCCGACGCTCCGTGGCTCGACGATCGTCAACCTGTTCTTCGAGGCCTCGACGCGAACCCGCGTCTCGTTCGAGTTCGCCGAGAAGCGCCTCTCCGCCGACACGGTGAACGTCGCCGCCTCCGGCTCGAGCGTCAGCAAGGGTGAGACGCTCGTCGACACGGCGCGGAACCTCGAGGCGATGCGGATCGACATGGTGGTCATCCGCCACGGCGCGTCCGGCGCGGCGCGTTTCCTCGCCGAGCGCATCGAGAGCAACGTCATCAACGCGGGTGATGGCACGCACGAGCATCCGACGCAGGGGCTGCTCGACATGCTCACCCTGCGCGACAACTTCGGCCATCTCGACGGGATCAAGGTCGCCATCTGTGGCGACGTGCTGCATTCACGCGTCGCGCGCTCCAACATCTGGGGGCTCCGGAAGATGGGCGCGGAGGTGGCGGTCTGCGGTCCGCGGTCGCTCCTGCCCAACGCCATCGGTGAGTTCGGCGTCACGGTGTTCGACCACATCGAGGACGCCATCCAGTGGGCTGACGCGCTCAACGTCCTGCGCCTGCAGCTCGAGCGCATGCACTCCGGCTACATTCCTTCGCTGCGTGAGTACAACCGCGTCTTCGGCGTGTCGCGCGAGCGCCTCGAGCGCGCACCGAAGGATCTGCTCATCCTCCACCCCGGCCCGATGAACCGCGGCGTCGAGATCGATTCCGATGTCGCCGACGGCCCTCACAGCGTGATCCTCGACCAGGTGACGAACGGCGTGGCTGTCCGCATGGCGGTACTCTATCTCCTCGCCGGCGGCCGGCCGGAGCTTGCCGAAGCGGCCAAGGGGAGCGGCCGATGACGACGCCCGCACTGCTGCTCCGCGGCGGACGCATCGTCGATCCGTCGCAGCAGATGGACGAGGTGGGCGACGTACTCATCACCGAGGGCCGCATCGAGGCGGTCGGCCGCGTCGGCGACGTGCGTCGCGACGGCGCTGCGCTCGAGACGATCGACTGCGCCGGGCTCGTCGTCTCGCCCGGATTCGTGGACGTGCACTGCCACCTCCGCGAGCCGGGCCGCGAGGAGGTGGAGACGATCGCCTCGGGCGCGCGGGCGGCGGCAGCAGGCGGGTTCACGGCGGTGTGCGCCATGCCCAACACGGATCCGGTCACCGACAACCAGGCGGCCGTCGGCTTCATCATCCGCCAGGCGCAGCGCGCGGGCGCAGCGCGCGTCTATCCCATCGGCGCAATCTCCATCGGGGAGCAGGGCAAGACGCTCGCCGAGTTCGGCGAGATGGTCGGCGCCGGGGCCGTGGCGGTGAGCGATGACGGCAAGCCGGTGGTGAGCGCGCAGCTCATGCGCACCGCACTCGAGTACGCACGCACCTTCGGCATCCCGGTGGCCGACCATTGCGAGGAGCCCACCCTCGCCGCCAACGGCGCAATGAACGAGGGCATCGTCAGCGCACGGCTCGGGCTCAAGGGGATTCCGTCGGAGGCCGAGGAGATCATGGCCATCCGCGACATCCTGCTCGCGCGTCGCACCGGCGGGCACATTCACCTCTGCCACATGAGCACACGTGGCTCGGTCGAGCTGATCCGCTGGGGCAAGGAGCGCGGCATCAACGTCACGGCTGAAGCGTGCCCACATCACCTGTCCCTCACGGAAGACGCAGTCGAGGGCTACGACACCAACGCCAAGATGAATCCGCCCCTGCGTACGGCGGACGATGTCGCGGCGCTCCAGGAGGGGGTGCGCGACGGCACGATCGACGTCATCGCCACGGACCACGCGCCGCATCACTACGACGAGAAGGAGCGCGAGTTTGCCGACGCGCCGAACGGGATCGTCGGGCTGGAGACGGCGCTCGCGGTGAACCTCACCTGGCTCGTGCACGGCGGTGTGATGGACGTCACCACGCTGATCGACCGGATGTCGTGCGCGCCGGCGCGGGTGTTCAAGTTGCAAGGTGGAACACTCCGTCGCGGCAGCGTGGGAGACATCACCGTGTTCGATCCGGACGCGGAGTGGACGGTGGACCCGGCGCGCTTCGTGTCCAAGGGACGGAACAGCCCGTACGTCGGCCGCAGCCTGCGGGGGCTGGTGCAGCTCACGCTCGTGGACGGTCGGGTGATCCATCGACGGGACGGTTCCGTGCACGGCATCAGGCTGCCGCGGTAAGAGGTCCTCGCACGTCGCACCAGGTATCGGGTACTGTACGCGCTCGGCGACATGGTGTACGCTGTACCTACCTCGTACCTTGTACCCTGTACCGCGTACTACGTATCACGTACTGTCGTGGCACGGTGCCTCACCGCGATCCATCCCTATGAGCGACGATCTTCCACGCGACGATGCGAGGGACGGCGATGCTCCATCGGTAGAAGGCGCTTCACCGGTGAGTGCCGTCGGCGCGCTCATGGAGGAGCGCCGCCGGTACGAGAGCTGGCTCGCCGCACTCGAGGCACGGCGTTCGGAAACGCCGAAGCACGTCTTCACGAGGGTGCATGCCGATTATACCGCGCGCCTGGAGTCCGTCGTCCAGCGGCTCGTGAAGCACTCGGACGGGCTGCGCGCCGAGCTCACCGTCCTCACGACGCGCATCGCGACGCTCGACGAGCAGCAGCACCGCGCGCGTGACGAGCGCGCCGAAGCGGAGCTCCGCGCGCACGTCGGCGAGCTCACCGACAACGCGTGGAAGGAGGTCGCGGCTGCGAGCGACGCGCTCATCGCCTCGCTGGCGGCGCAGCACGCGGCCGCCGAGGAGGATTTGCGTCGCACCCGCGAGCTGCTCGCCGACGCCGAGCGTCCTCCGACCCCCGTCCCCGCGCCCACCTCCGTGCCACCCGAGTCGTCCGCCGGCAGGCAGCACGCCGAAACCAGGGCCGCGCCCACGGCGGCGCCAGCCAGGCCGTCGACTGCGCCGGTGGCGGACAGTGCGGAAGGGGCGGCACACGTTCCGGCCGCGCCATCCAACGAGGCGCCTTCCACCGGGGGCGCGGCCAGCCCGGGAGAGGGGTCGTTCGACGAGCTCGCGTTCCTGCAGTCGGTCGTCGACGTGAGCAACGGCAGCCAGTCGCCGGCGCCGCCATCGAAGCCGACGCCCTTTCGACCGACCGGCACTGCTCCCGCGGCACCGGCTGCGCCGTCACCTTCGCCGTCGCAGCCGGCCGCTCCGCCGCGACGGGAACCGTTCGTGGCGCGAAAGCCGGAACCGCGCCCCGAGGATCGGATCCAGAAGCAGGGGGAGGCGACGGCTCCGCTCATCCAGCCGAAGCAGGGAAATCGTGGCTCGCTCGCCGCCAACATCAGCGGCAACAACCCCATCGTGCTGAAGGACAAGCCGAGCGAGTCCGCCAAGACCCTCAAGTGCGCCGAGTGCGGCGCGATGAACTACCCGACGGAGTGGTACTGCGAGCGCTGCGGCGCGGAGCTGGCGTCGCTGTAGATCCGGAATCTGGTTCCGTGGGTGGGTGAGATTGTGGGGAGGAACGGGAAAGGGTCCGATCGGCTTTGCCGATCGGACCCTTCGTCATTGGGCAGTTTCTCAGTTACACACGTGCCCACCGTCTCACCGACGTCCCTCAGGCCGTCGTCGTCGCCTTGGCCATCCGGCTCTTGTGGCGCGCGGCGAGGTTCTTGTGCACCAGGCCCTTGCGGGCGGCGCGGTCGAGGAGGCTCACGGCCTGCGTCCGCTCTTCGGCGGTTGCCGTCGGCGCCTTGGCCTTCTTGAGCGCGGTGCGGAGCGCGGAGCGCTGAGCGCGGTTGCGCACGGTCGCGGCGCGCGACTTCCGCATGTTCTTCTTCGCGGATGCGATATTCGGCACGAAAATCTCCAGAAATTCAGTGGTGCTCGCGGTTGTCGCGAGCCCTGAACGTACTCCGCCGTCGTGGCGAAGTCAAGCTGCCACAGCGCTTTACTCTCCTATGGGGCGCGACTACCTTACGCCCGTTGCGCACCCCTGGCTCGCAGGGAGCGCGTGCCCCTCGCCCGCTCCTGTTGCATACTCTCCAGACCATCCTCCTCGTCGGGCCGGTCCTGCTCTTTTCGGTCATCGCGCACGAGATCGCGCATGGCTACGTCGCGCTCCTGCAGGGCGACCGGACGGCCCTCGACGCAGGCCGTCTCAGCTGGAACCCGATCAGGCACATCGACTTCTTCATGACGATCCTCCTCCCGCTCATCATGATCCTCGGATCCATGGCGGTAGGAGGACCGGCCGTCGTCCTCGGTGGCGCCAAACCGGTGCCCGTGGATCCCCGCAACTATCGCCACCCGCGTCGCGGTGACATCCTCGTCTCGCTGGCGGGCGTGACGACCAACCTGCTCGTCGCCCTGCTGTGCGTGGGGCTCATCGTCCTCGCCGGCGGGATTGCCCGCACGGCGCCGTCGCTCGAGATCACCCTCGGCATCCTGCAGGCGATGTTCGTCTACGGCATCCTGCTGAATGCCGTGCTCGTCGCCTTCAACCTGCTGCCGATCCCGCCGCTCGACGGCTCACACGTGGTGAAGTACCTGCTGCCGCGGCCTCTCGCCCTGCAGTACGTGCGTTTCGGCCGCTACGGCATCGTCGTGCTCATCCTGCTGCTCAGCTTCGGTCAGCGCGCGCTCGACTTCTGGCTCACGCCCGCATTCAACGGCGCCCAGCAGGCGCTCGGCTTCGTTGGAGCTTCCATTCTCCCGACGGCGGCGCAATGGTTGAAATGATCGACGCGCCTTCGGGCACCGACATCGTCGCGGCGAGCGGGGACGCCCCGCCGGCCGCGTTCGTCGTCGAGCTGACTGACTTCTCCGGGCCCCTCGACCTGCTGCTCTCGCTGATTCGCGAGGAGCAGGTGGACATCTACGACATTCCCATCGCGCGCGTGGCCGAGCAGTTCCTCGCGCGCATCCGCACGCTCCAGCTCAACGAGGCGGCCGACTACCTCGAGATGGCGGCGCGCCTGCTGCGCATCAAAGCACAGATGCTCCTGCCGCGGGCGGAGGGCGACGAAGCCTGGGACGACCCGCGCGCCGAGCTCGTGCGGCGCCTGCTCGAGTACCAGCAGATGCGCGAGGTCGTGGACGTCCTCGAGCGCGCGGGTGAGGAGCGGCGCAATCGGTTCGCGCGCGCCTACCTGCCGCAGGCGCCCGCACCACCGGAAGCGCCGCTCGCCCTCTCGCTCGGCGAGCTGCTCTCCGCCGTGGACCGCATCCTCCGCGTCGTGAAGGATCCGGCGATCCATGACGTCGTCCCGCGCTCGCTCGACGTTCCCGGCGCCATCACCGTCATCCGCGCGCTGCTCGCGCTTCGGGCGCATGCGCGCTGGACCGACATCGTGCAGCCCGGGGCCGAGCCCTGGCAGGTGCTGTCCACGCTCCTCGGCCTCCTCGAGATGGCCAAGCTCGGCGAGTGCCGCGTGCTGCAACCCAGACCATTCGCCAACGTGGAGATCTCTCGTGACGCCGCTAGCGAAGCTGCTTGAGGCGGCGTTGTTCGCCAGTGCCCGACCCATCGCCGTCGAGGAGCTGCTTGCCCTCGATCCGGACAGCTCGAAGGCGGCGCTCGCGGCGGCGCTCGACGAGCTTCGCGAGCACTACGACGTCGATGGACACGGCGTGGAGCTCACGGAAATCGGCGGCGGCTGGCAGATCCTCACGCGTGCCGAGTATACCGAGGCGATCGAGCGCGCCCAGCTCGCCGCGCGTCCGCAGCGGCTCAGCGCAGCGGCGCTCGAGACGCTCGCCCTCATCGCGTATCGGCAGCCCATCGGGCGCGCGGAGATCGAGGAGATCCGCGGCGTGTCGGTGGGGAGCGTGCTCAAGTCGCTGCACGAGCGCGGCCTGATCGACGTCGTCGGTCGCGGCGAGGGGCTGGGCCGGCCGTTGCTCTATGGCACGACGCCCATCTTCCTCGAGCACTTCGCGCTCCGTCACCTCGATGAGCTGCCGCGCTCGGACGAGCTGGCGGTGGCGCTGCGCGCCGAACCCAGAACTCTCTGATGTCCGAGTCAATGCGGATCCAGCGCGCCCTCGCGCGCGCTGGCGTGCTCTCGCGGCGCAAGGCCGAGGAGCTGGTGGCCAACGGACGCGTCACGGTGAACGGCACCGTGGCGCAGGTGGGGCAGACCGTGGATCCGGCACGCGACGTCATCATGGTGGATGGCAATCGCATCGGTGCGCCGGCGCCCACCGAGTGGTTCGTCCTCAACAAGCCGGCGGGCGTGATCACGTCGCGCCACGACCCCGAGGGGCGACGCAC
>DASTGQ010000342.1:0-4141 GCA_035718985.1 Gemmatimonadaceae bacterium | reverse complement strand
TGCTCGACGAGGAGTTCTCGCTCGTGAGTCGGCTCGCGCGAACCGCGCTCGCCTTCGTGGAGTGGACGCCCGACGTGGCGGGCGCGAACGTCATCCTCCCTGGTGGTACGCAGCTCGTGGTGCCGCTCGAGGGGCTCGTGGACGTGAAGAAGGAATGCGCGCGACTCGGCACCGAGCTGGCATCACTCGAGAAGCAGCTCGGGTCGCTCGAGGCCCGGCTCTCCAACGCCGGATTCCTCGAGCGGGCGCCGTCGCACGTGGTGGACGCCGAGCGCGCGAAGCGTGACGAATGGAGCGCACGCCGCGACCAGCTCCGTGCCCGCATCGAGGCGCTGTGCGGCGCAGCCTGATCGCCGCGGTGGTCGCGGGTGGCGCGCTGGCCTGCGCCGCCGCCACTCCGCCGCCCGGCGGACCGGAGGACCACGCAGCGCCCAGGCTCGTTCGCGTCACCCCGGACACCAACGCCGTGAACGTCTCGGCCTCCAACGTCTCCTTCTACTTCGACGAGACGATCAACGACCGCGGCAGCGGCGCCCAGGAGCTCGCGCGCCACTTCCTCATCTCCCCGGCGGGAGGCGACGTGCGCGTGAGCTGGCATCGCAGCCGCATCGACGTGCGCCCGCGCCAGGGATTTCGTCCCAACACGGCGTACAGTGTGACGATGCTGCCGGGCCTGTCGGACCTGCGCGGCAACTCCATGCGCACCGGCGCGACGGTGGTGTTCTCCACCGGCCCGACCATTCCCACCGGGTCCATCGCCGGCACGGTCTTCGACTGGCTCGCTGAACGTCCAGCGGCCCAGGCGCTCATCCAGGCCATCACGCCGGACAGCGTCCGCTACTTCGCGCAGTCCGACAGCACGGGTGGCTTCCAGGTGCGTCCACTGCCCGCCGGTCGCTACCTGGTGCGCGCGATCGTGGATGCGAACGGCAACCGCGACCTCGATCGCAACGAGGCGTTCGATAGCCTCACGGTCGTGGTGCCGCTCACCGCGCCGATCGAGCTCCGGGTCGCGCTGCGCGACACGCTGCCGCCGCGGCTCCTCTCGATCACCACCAACGACTCGCTCTCCCTTCGCGTGACGTTCGACCGCCCGCTGGATCCAACGCAGCCCATCGCGCCGGACAACTTCCGCCTCCTCACCGCGGACAGCAGCGTCGTGCCCATCGCCCGCGTGCTGACGCCGTCGCAGGAGGCGGAGCGCACGCGCGCTGCGCAGCAGGCGGTCGCCGACTCCATGCGCCGCGCCGACTCCCTCGCCGGCAAGGTGCTGCCGCCTCCGCCGCGAACCCCCACGCCGTCGAAGACCGTCCGGAAGCCCAGCCTTCCCACGCCCTTCACCGCCGTCGTGATCGAGCTGACGAAGCCGCTCAAGCCGCTCACGCCCTACCGCCTGCAGGCGCGCGGCCTCAAGAGCATTACCGGCCGCTGGAAGGACAGCGACCGGAGCTTCACGACGCCGAAGCCTCCTCCACCCCCAGCGCCACGCGACACCACGTCGCGGCCCCGACCGGCGACGAAGAAGCCATGACCGATCCGCGCCGCGCCCTTCCAGGCGTCAACGCGCTCCTCGAGCGTGATGGGATTCGTGCGCTGCTGCACGAGGCGCCGCGCGCGCTGGTGGTGGATGCGGTGCGACAGGCGGTCGCGCGCGTTCGCGATGCAGGTGCCGTGCTGGAGGGCGACGCAGCGTGGGTGGAGGCCGTCCGCGACGCGCTCGCGCGCGCGCAAACACCTTCCCTGCGACCCGTCATCAACGCCACGGGCGTTGTCCTGCACACCAACCTCGGTCGCGCCCCGCTGGCGCCCGCCGCCATCCACGCCATGGTGCGCGTGGCGTCCGGATACTCCAACCTCGAGTACGACCTCGAGGCAGGCGCGCGCGGCTCGCGCTACGACCATTGCGCCGCGCTCCTCCGCGAGCTCACGGGCGCGGAGGACGCGCTCGTCGTCAACAACGGTGCTGCGGCGCTCGTGCTCGCGCTCGATACGCTCGCCGCCGAGCGGGAGGTCATCATCTCGCGCGGCGAGCTCGTGGAGATCGGCGGCAGCTTCCGGGTGCACGAGATCGCGGCGCGAAGCCGCGCCACGCTCCGCGAGGTCGGCGCCACCAACCGCACGCATCTCGCCGATTACACCCGCGCCATCGGCGAGCGCACCGCCGCGTTCCTCAAGGTGCATCGCAGCAACTTCGCCATCGCCGGCTACGTGGCGGAGGCGTCGGTATCCGAGCTCGTGCCCGCCGCGCGCGAGCACGGACTCGCCATCATTCACGACCTCGGCAGCGGGCTCCTCATCCCGCTCGACGACCTCGGACTCCGTGGCGAGCCGACGGTGCGCCAGGCGCTCGACGCCGGTGCCACGGTGGTGACGATGAGCGGCGACAAGCTGCTCGGCGGTCCGCAGGCGGGGCTCGTCGTCGGCAATGCGGGCGCCATCGCCGCCATGAAGCGCAACCCGCTCGCGCGCGCCTTCCGCGTGGACAAGGCCACGCTCGCCGCGCTCGAGGCCACGCTCGCCCTGTACCGCGACCCGGAGCAGGCCCGGCGCGAGATCCCCGCGCTCGCCATGCTCGCTGAAGCGCCGGACTCCATCCGTGCGCGCGCCGAACGCGTGCAGCGCCTGCTCCGCGACCGCGGCGTCAACGCTGACGTGACGAACAGCGCGAGCGCCGTCGGCGCCGGCGCCTTCCCCACCGCCGAGCTGCCCAGCTTCGCCCTCGCACTTCACGGACCGGCAGAGCGCTGGAGCGCGCGGCTGCGCGCTGGTGATCCGCCGGTGGTGGCACGCGTGCACGATGCCCGGATGCTTCTCGACCTGCGCACTGTGCGCGAGGACGAGGTGGCGCGGCTGGCCGATGCCGTGGTGGCCGCCAATGGATGACCGCGGCGGCGGGCGAGTCGCCTTCGTCGACCGCGACGACACGATCGTCGTGGACCGGCATTACATGAACGACCCCGACCAGCTCGAGCTGCTGCCGGGCGCGGCGGCCGCCATCCGGCTGCTCGCCGCCGAGGGCATTCCCTCCATCCTCTGCACCAACCAGTCGGGGATCGCGCGCGGGCTGATCACCCTGGCGCAGTACCGCGCCGTGCACCTCCGGCTGCTGCAGCTCCTCGCGAACGAAGGCGCCACGCTCCTCGACACCTTCTCCTGCCCGCACCATCCGGATTTCACGGGCCCCTGCGCCTGCCGGAAGCCCGGCACCGAGCTGTACGAGCGCGCGGCGCGCCTGCACGGGCTCGACCTCGCGCGCTGCCTCTGGATCGGGGACAAGCATCGCGACGTGGCCGCGGCCGCAACGTTCGGTGGGCGCGCCCTCCTCGTCATCTCCCCCTCCACTCCGGAGGAGGACGTCGCCGTGTCGGAGCGCGAGGGCGTGAGGCTCGCGTCGTCGCTGCTGGAAGGGGTGCGCGACATCCTGTCGAGCGCCCGGTGACCCGCGCGCGCATCGGCGTCCTCGCCAGCGGAGGAGGGTCGAACCTGCAGGCGTTGATCGATTACTTCGCGAGCCTCGGCGAGGCTCGCGCCGGCGACATCGTGGTCGTCGCATCCGACCGCCCGGAGGCCGGAGCGCTCGAGCGCGCGCGCCGCGCGGCGATCCCCACGGAGCTGATCGCGTCGCGACGCGCTCCGCAGGGGCGCGAGCTCCAGGCGCTGCTTGCCGATCACCGGGTGGATCTGATCGTCCTCGCGGGCTACCTGCAGCTGGTCCCGGCAGCGGTGACGCGCCGGTTCGCCGGTCGCATCCTCAACGTGCATCCTGCCCTGCTCCCCGACTTCGGCGGCGCGGGGATGTACGGCGCGCGAGTGCACCGGGCCGTGCTCGCCGCGAATGCACGCACGAGCGGCCCGACCGTCCACTTCGTGGACGACGTCTACGATCGCGGCGCCGTCATCGCGAGGTGGGCGGTGCCGGTGCGCGCCGGCGACGACGAGCACACACTCGCCGCGCGCGTCCTCCGCGCGGAGCACCTGCTCTACCCACGCGTGGTGCAGGCGGTTGCTGCCGGCAAGGTGCGCCTCACGCCCGATGGCCGCGTCGATCCACCCTTCGCGCTCGACCCGCAGTCCCTTCCCCCGCTCGACCCGGAGCTTGCCGATGCCCCGCTGCCCTGAGCGCCTTCGTTCGCCCGCACTC
>DASTGQ010000341.1:0-3179 GCA_035718985.1 Gemmatimonadaceae bacterium | reverse complement strand
GGAACGAGCGCGACGTCCGCGAACCCAGCGTGTATTACAGGATCGACCCGATCGCCACGTGGGGACACTTCGCGCGCGTGCAAGTGACCGCGACGCAGCGCTTCGCACGACCGGCCGGCGAGCGTCCGCAGCCGTACGCCGCGGGCGCGACGTACTGGCTCATGAACGTCGACGGGCATTGGGTGATCGTCGCCGAGTCGCGGTGGGTGACGTGAAGCAAATGTCTCGTCATCACGCCACGATCTCGACGGTGACCGGTGCGCCCTTGCCGATTCTTGGGCGATCCCCGGCGCTACTTCCTGAACGTCAGGACATTCACGAGCAGGACGAATGCGAGGACGCAGAGCAGTAAGACGATTCCCTCCTTTCGCGCGAAGTTGATCGTCACGCCGAAGTTGGGATTCCTCTTGGGCACGAAGGAGCGACTGTCACGCTTGCTGTAATAGATGCCGAGCCACCCGCCGTGCCAGTTCGCCGGGTTCCTCCACTCGGCTTCATCCCGCTCGTTGTCGGTCGCGAAGCTCATCTGAGAGTCCGTAGGTCACCTGTGGAGACGGGCATGGCGTTGAATATCCACGCCGCGCACGAGGTCGCGAGGGAAGGTGCGCGGTGATGGTCGCGGACTCCCGCGGGATGACCTGACGCGCACCGGCCGAGCGCGCGGTCCCTTCGCCAGGCGAGCGCGTGTTCTGGGCTACGAGGACCTGCTGAGCTTCGCGCGCATCGAGGCGGGACACGAGACGGTGCAGACCGAGCCCGTGGTGCGGGGCGGCGACCTGGTGATCGGCGCGAGCGAGCCTGGATCGGGCAGCACGTTCGTCATGACGCTCCCGCAGGGCGCGCTCGAGCCCGCGGAGACGTCCGACGCCGCAGCCAGGACTCCCTGGTCACGCCTCCGGGATCGGCCGGCCATACGCTTCCAGCGTGACACTCTCCGGCTCCGGCCCGCCGCGTACTCCCGTCTCGAGCGAGTCGATCGCCGCGACCTCGTTGCCGCTCAGCTCGAAGTCGAATACGTCGAAGTTCTCGGCGATACGTTCGCGCTTCACCGACTTCGGGATGGCCGAGCGACCTGCCTGCAGGTGCCAGCGGATCATCACCTGCGCCGCCGACTTGCCGTGCCTCCGGCCGATGTCGAGCAGTGTGGGATCGTCGAAGCTGCGCTTCGGCTTTCCGCGGTACGACGTGATCCCCCCGATCGGCGACCAGGCCTGGGTCACGATGCCGTGCCCGGCGTCGGCGCGCTGCACTGCCGGCTGCTGGAAGTACGGGTGCAGCTCGACCTGGTTGAGCGCCGGCACCACCGTCGCCACTGCCAGCAGACGCTCCAGGTGACCGGGCATGAAGTTGCTCACGCCGATCGCGCGCACCTTCCCGTCGGAGAGCAGTGTCTCAAGCGCACGATACGCGTCGAGGGTGCGATCGAACGCGGTGGGCAGCGGCTGATGCAGGATCAGCAGGTCGAGCTGCTCCACGCCGAGCTTGCGGGTACTCTTCTCGAAGGCGTGCAGCGTGGCGTCGTAGCCGTAGTCGCTGATCCACACCTTCGTCTCGATGAACACCTCGTCACGGGGAACGCCCGAACGCCGGATGCCCTCCCCTACCTCGCGCTCGTTGGCATACGCGGCGGCGGAGTCGATGAGCCGGTAGCCGGTGGAGAGCGCCGCCTCGACGGCGTCTGCGGTTTCGGCCGGCGGGCTCTGGAAGACGCCGAGGCCGAGGGCGGGCATCTCGACGCCGTTGTTGAGCGTGAGGCGAGGGTCAGTAGCGGTTCGCGTCATGGATGCATCTCCCGATCGGTTGACTACGCTCACAGTGCCTGCCGCGTCGGGCGGAAGAGGATCTCGTTGATGTCCACGTCCTCGGGCTGGCTGATGGCGAAGGCGACGGCGCGCGCAAAGGAGTCCGCGGGAATCGCGTTTTCTTCATAGAACTGGCCGACGCCCCGGGCGATGTCCGGCTCCGTGATGCTCTCCGGCAGCTCGGTCGCCACCGCGCCTGGCGAGATGATCGTCGTCCGGAGATTCCACGGCTTTACCTCCTGGCGCAGCCCCTCGGAGATCACGCGGACCGCGGTCTTCGTCGCCGAGTACACCGCATTGTTCACTCCCACCTTGTGGCCGGCCACGGACGAGACGTTGATGATGTGCCCGCCCTTCTGCCGCTGCATGTGCGGGAGGGCGGCAGCGATGCCGTACAGCACGCCCTTGATGTTCACGTCGATCATCCGGTCCCAGTCGTCGATCTTCCGTCGCTCGAGCGGCGAGTGCGGCATGAGCCCGGCGTTGTTGAGCATCACGTCGATGCGGCCATGGCGCTCGACCGCCGCGTCGACGAGGCGCTGGACCTGCGCGGCGTCGGTGACGTCGGTGGCGATGGCGAGCGCCTGCCCTCCGGCGCGCGTGATCTCCGCGCCCAGCGCGTCGATGCGCTGCACCCGCCGCGCGCCGAGCACCACCAGTGCGCCACATTCGGCGAGGTAGCGGGCCGCGGCCTCGCCGAGCCCGCTGCTCGCTCCGGTGATGACGACCACCTTCCCTTCGATGTTGGTGCGGTCTGCTGTCACGCTGGAACCTCCTGGATCGTGAGTGGCGTGCATCCGCGCCGCGTCGAACAGCGTGCCTCCACGCTGCGCGGCGGCGCGCGCTATCTCACGATGCAGTGCAAGCTCGCGTCCACCAGCGGAAACAGCTGCCACGCTGCGACCGTGCTCGGAGTTGTGCTGGGGTTGCTCGGTGCTCGCGCCACGATCCTCGGCGCCTGGACATCGCTCCGTGGGCGCTCGGCGGCGTGGTCGTCGGGTACACGGTGCGCCGGCGTCATCGGTGCTGAGCCGCGCGCCATCGAACCGCGCACAGCGGGGTAGAAGCAGCCATGCAGACAGTGCTCGACTACGATACCGCGCTCTTCCGGGCGCTCAACGGTGCGGCGGGTCACCACGCCACGCTCGATGCGGCGATGGTCGCCTGCGCGAGCTACGCACCGCTGCTCTTCGCACTCCTCCTCGTCGCGCTCTGGCTCGCCTGGCGGCCGCGCTGGCAGCGCGGCGCCTTCCTGGCCGGCGCCGCGGCGCTCGTCGCCCTGGGCCTTGGCCAGGTGATCGGCCGGCTGCTTCCGCGGCTCCGCCCCTACGAGGCGCTCCCCAACGCACGTCTGCTGGTGCCGCACTCGCCGGACAC
>DASTGQ010000340.1:0-5033 GCA_035718985.1 Gemmatimonadaceae bacterium | reverse complement strand
ATGCGTCGCGCGTCGGCCAGCACAGCGAGCGCACCGGCCGGCTGCTGGACGGAGCGGCGCTGCATGGTGGCCGCGCGATCGGCGTCGAAGACGTGCGCGGACTCGAGCCAGCGGGCGAAGCGCTCGAAGTCGTGCAACGGGTCGGCGCCGCGGGGAGCCGTGTCCGTGTTCACGAAGTCGAGCCAGAGCCGCTCCGCCAGGAAGGCGAATGGCTGCCGATCGCGCACGTGCGCGAAGGCGCTGGACGAGAGCTCGAGCGGAGGGGTCACGAACCTAGCATACGGTGCGGTGCGGGGGGCGGCAACCGTTCGCGCCGAGCGGGCGCGACGCTAGCTTGCACGTCGTCGCCGACCCCATTTCGCACGATGACCACTCCCCTCGCCACGCTCCGACGCGTCGTCGTCGGCTCGACGAACCCGGTGAAGATCGGTGCCGCCCGCGCCGTGCTTCGGCGCCTCGCGCCCGATGTGGAGGTGGTGGGTCATTCCGTGCCGAGCGGGGTGCCGGACCAGCCGTGGGGAGACGAGGAGACGATTCACGGTGCGCTGGCCCGGGCGCGCGGCGCGTGCGCGCAGGAGGGCGCGGAGCTCGGTGTCGGCATCGAGGGCGGCGTGGTGGCGAACGAGGACGGCAGCGTCCGCACCTGCGCATGGGCGGCAGTAGTGACAGCCGACGGGCGCGAGGGTGTGGGTGGCTCGTTGGCAATGCCGCTGCCGGAGCGCGTCGCGCGACTGGTGCGCGAGGGAATGGAGCTCGGTCACGCAATGGACCGCGTGACCGGCGTGCACGACGTGAAGCGCGGCGCGGGTGCGGTGGGGATCCTCACCGCCGGCCTGGTGAACCGTCAGGAGGCGTATGAGGTGCTGGTGGCGTACGCGCTCGCTCCACTGCTCGGCGATGCGGGCGACGCGATGCATCAGCCCGCACCGCCCTCAGGCGGGAACTGCGTCGGCTGACGGAGACGCCGCCAGCGCGTCTTCGCGGTACACGAGCCATCCCGTCTGCTCGTCGGCGACCAGCTCGACCTCCGTGCCGATGGGAAGGGTGAGGTTGGGATTGTCGTGTCCCGCCGGGAAATCCATCAGGACAGGCACGCCCAGGTCGGCCACGAGGTCGAGGAGGAAGTCCTCGAACTCATCCTCCTCGGAGCGGTCAAGGGAGAGGTGGCCGAAGACGATGCCCTTCACCTTGCCGAGGAGACCGGCGGCGCGGAGCTGCACGAGTCGTTCGTCCACGAAGGACATCGGGTCGCGCACTTCCTCGAGGAAGAGGATGGAGTCCGTGGTATCGATCTCGTAGGGCGTGCCGATGGTCTGCTGCACGAGCGCGAGGTTGCCGCCGACGAGCCGGCCGACGGCGCGGCCCGGCTTCACGGGACGAACTAGATCGCGCCCGAGTCGGGCCGCGGGGCGAGGATTGGTGAGGGCGGTGAGCAGCGATGACGTGGTGACGTCGCGTGCGCTCGGGATGAGGTCGTCCGCGGTCGGGCCGTGAAAGGCGCGCAGGCCGGCAAGCCGCATCAGCCAGAGGTGCAGGACGGTGATGTCGGAGTAGCCGACGAACGACTTGGGGTTGTTGCGGAAGACTTCCGGGTCGAGATAGGGAAGCATGCGCACAGCGCCATAGCCGCCGGTGCCACCGATGACCGCCTTCACGTCCGGGTTGAGCCACATGCGGGTGAAGGCAGCGGCGCGGCGCTCATCTTCGGCGCGCTGGTAGCGACGCGTGGTGAGCAGCTCCGGATCGACGACGACGTTGTAGCCGGCCCGCTCGAGTGCGCGCACGCCCCGCGCGAGCCAGGCTGCGCGCGGTGAGTACGAGGAGGCGACGATGCCGATGGTATCGCCCTTCTGGAGCGGGGGGGGACGCAGGAGTTCCATGCGGGGGAAGGGTAGAGGGAGGGACGGATGTCAGGAAGTCAGGCTGCCGGCAGGACGGGAACTGCATCCGGCCACTCGGCATCCCGACCGCCGACCTCCACACATCACGTCATTCCCGCCCCCGATTCCGTTAGATTTCGCGCATGACCTCCCCCACCTACTTCCGGAAGGGATTCGGCCTCAAGGCCGACGTCCAGGAAGACCTCGATGCCGATTATGCCGGCCGGATCGTGGACCGCATGCGCGCGGAGCAGGGCACGCTCGTCGTGGGCGACGTCACCATCCGGCTCGCGGGCGAGTTCGGATTCTGTTACGGCGTGGAGCGCGCGGTCGAGTACGCCTACCAGACGCGCCGCAAATTCCCCGACCGGCACCTCGTGCTGGTGGGAGAGATCATCCACAACCCGCACGTGAACGCCCGGCTGCGCGCGATGGGGATCGAGATCCTCAAGCCGTCCGCCGAGGGCAGCTTCGACTTTTCGCGCATCAGCGCCGACGACGTGGTGATCCTGCCGGCGTTCGGCGTGACGATCGCCGATTTCGAGGCACTGCGGCAGATCGGGTGCGTGATGGTGGACACGACGTGCGGCTCCGTGCTCAACGTGTGGAAGCGCGTGGAGAGCTACGCGCGCGATGGCTTCACGGCACTCATCCACGGCAAGTACTACCACGAGGAGACGCGAGCGACGGCGTCGCAGGTGACGAAGTCCCCCGACGGCGCCTACATCGTGGTGCGTGAGATGGGCGAGGCGCGCGACGTGTGCGACTACATCGAGGGCAGGGGAAACCGCGACGCCTTCATGGCGAAGTTCGGCAAGGCGTCGTCGCCAGGCTTCGATCCCGACGTGCACCTGCGCCGGATCGGCGTCGCGAACCAGACGACGATGCTGGCCAAGGAATCGCTGGCCATCGGCGAAGAAGTGGGACAGGCCATCATGCGAGCACGGGGCCCGGAGGCCCGTGCATCCGACTTCCGCACCTTCGACACGATCTGCAGCGCGACGCAGGAGCGGCAGGATGCCGTCGTCGCGCTGCTCGCCGAGCCGCTCGATGCGATGGTGGTGATTGGTGGCTTCAACTCGAGCAACACGATCTCGCTCGCCGCGATCTGTGCCGACACCGTGCCCACCTACCACATCGGGGATGCGGGCGGCATCGACCCGGAGAGCGGGACGATTCACTTCCGTCACGCCGGCGTGCAGCACGTGGAGGAGACGCGCGCCGACTGGATGCCGCCCAACGGTCCGGTGCGCATCGGCGTGACGGCGGGCGCGAGCACGCCGAACAACAAGATCGGCGAGGCCGTCGGGCGCATCCTCGCGACGCGCGGGCTCTCGCTCGACGAGCGCTGAGAGCACGTCCTCCACTCGGCACGACAGCCCTCGGCGCGTGAGCCCGTTCTTCTCCGACTACGTCGCGCTCGGCGACTCCGTGTCGATCGACCTCTATCCCGCGCTCGATGCGGGGGAGACGGATGTCGCGGTGGCGCTCGAGCGCGACGTGCACGCCGGGGCCGTGGCGCCGATCGGAGCGGCCTCGCTCCTCTTCCAGAACGACGACGCGCGCTGGCCCGAGGAGCAGGCTGACGACCTCGTCACCCGCTATCCGGGGATCCGCTTCGCCAACCTCGCGAGCGATGGCGCGACGATCGGTGAGGTGTTCGGCGAACAGCTGCCGCAGCTCGACGAGAGCGACGCACCGTCGCTCCTCACGCTCACGATCGGCGGGAACGACCTGTTGAGCGCGTTCTCCAACAAGCCAAGGATCTCCCTGCTGGAAGCCATCGCCCGTGACGTGGTGGAGGCGTACGAGTTCCTGCTCGACGCGTTGCATCGCGCGCGGCCGAACGCGCTCGTGGTGCTGGCGACGATCTACGATCCCTCGGACGGCACGGGGCACATTCCGGGCGTGCTGGAGCAGGCGGGACCATTGCCGCTCCCCGTGCTCGCCGGCCTGAATGACCGCATTCGCGCGCTGGCCGCTGCAACGCCGCGCTCCGCACTGGCCGACGTGCACGCGCATTTCATGGGTCACGGCGTGACGGCCCCGGAAGAGGAGCGCTGGTACTGGCGGCGTTCCCTGATCGAGCCGAATGCGGCTGGCGCCAACGAGATCCGGCGGCTGTGGCGGGCGACACTGGACGTCGAGCCGTAGCGGCCACGAAGGCGCGATTCGTGAACGAATGCGCCGCATCCTCAACCGGAGCGGCGAATGGCGAAGTGCGAGATGTGCGGGAACGAGTACGACAAGACGTTCACCGTGACGATGGGCGGGCGGAGCCACGTGTTCGACTCGTTCGAGTGCGCCATAAACACGATGGCCCCGAAATGCGCGCACTGCGACTGCCGCATCATCGGTCATGGCGTGGAGAGCAAGGGCACGTTCTATTGCTGCGCTCACTGCGCGCACGCGAGCGGGGTGAAGGGGCTGGACGACCGCGTGGGCTGACGCTCCGCCTGCTGCAGCACGCTTGCGGGACTCGCCTCGCGTGATGAGCTTCGGGGCATCCCCAACCCCGGCCGCATGCATCGACGTCTCGCCGAGCTCGTGGAGTACCTGGAGGCTGCGCGCGCCTCGCTGCTCGATGCCGCTGCGTTGGTGCCGGCCGATCGTTTCGCCAATCGGCCGGCCCCCGATCGGTGGTCCGCGGCCGAAGTGATGGAGCACCTCGCGCGGGTGGAGACGTCGTGCGCCCGCGTCATTGCCAAGCGCGCCGCCGACGCACGACAGAAAGGCGTGGGTGCGGAATCCGAGGAGAACTCGGTGCTGCACGTGCTCGACCACATGCCGCTGACGGACCGCACGAGGCGGCTCGAGGCACCGGAGCTGGTGGCGCCCTCCGGCGGATGGACTCGTGAACAGGCGCTCGACGCCCTCGCCGCATCGCGCGCCGACCTGATGCGTGCCGTCGCCGACGCCGAGGGCCTCGCGCTCGGCAACGTGCGCTACACGCACGCGAGGCTCGGGGAGCTCGACCTCTACCAGTGGATCCTCTTCGTCGGCAAGCACGAGGAGCGACACACCCAGCAGATCAACGAGATCGCGGCGCAACTGGCTGCGGCGACCGTGTAAGCGTGTTCCTGGCCGGTGAGGGAGAGTCCATGGCGTGCACGTCGCCGAGGTCGCGCTGACGCCGGAGAAGTGACCATCGCG
>DASTGQ010000339.1:0-4844 GCA_035718985.1 Gemmatimonadaceae bacterium | reverse complement strand
CGCCCGCGCCTACGAGGACGAGCGCAAACGCGCCACCGCGCTCGCCGAGCTCGACCGCGCGAAGACCGCATTCTTCAGTAACGTGAGCCACGAGTTCCGCACCCCGCTCACGCTCATGCTCGGTCCGCTCGACGAGCTGCGCGCCGGCGACTCGGACATGTCGGAGCGCGAGCTGCAGCTCGTCGAGCTGGCGCACCGCAACAGCCTGCGCCTGCTCAGGCTCGTGAACTCGCTGCTCGACTTCTCGCGCATCGAGGCGGGGCGCGCCGACGCGCACTTCCAGCCCATCGACCTGGCCGCGTACACGGCAGAGCTGGCGAGCGCGTTCCGCTCCACGGTGGAGCGCGCCGGCCTGAGGCTCGAGGTGCACGCGGAGCCGCTGCGCGAGCCGGTGTACGTGGACCCGGACCTGTGGGAGAAGGTGGTGCTCAACCTGGTGTCCAACGCGTACAAGCACACCTTCACCGGCGAGATCGTCGTCACGGTGCGCGAGCGCGACGGGCAAGCCGAGCTCGAGGTGCGCGACACCGGCGTCGGCATCCCGCCGGAGCAGGTAGGGCGCGTGTTCGAGCGCTTCCACCGCGTACCCAACGCCCGCGCGCGCACGCACGAGGGGACCGGCATCGGCCTCGCGCTGGTGCAGGAGCTGGTGAAGCTGCACGGCGGCCGCATCGCCCTCCGCAGCGCGGTGGGGGGAGGCACCACCGTGGTGGTGACGATCCCCCTCGGTAGCGCGCACCTCCCAGGGGCGCGCATCGTCGCCCCGCGCGCGCACGACGGCGTGAAGGAGCTGGCGGCGCACGTGCGCGACGCCGACGGATGGCGCACCTCGGGCGAGCTGTCGGTGGCCGACGGTACGCCCGTCAGCGTCGTCGCCGCGGCCGAGGGGCGCAGCGTCGAGGGCGCGCGGGTGCTTGTCGCCGACGACAACGCCGACATGCGCGAGTACGTGTCGCGCCTGCTGCGCGACCGCGGCTGCGAGGTACGGATGGTGGGCGACGGCCGCGCCGCGCTGGCGTCGGTGCGCGCGTGGCATCCCGACCTCGTGCTCAGCGACGTCATGATGCCGGGAATGGACGGCTTCGAGCTGCTCGCCGAACTGCGCGCCGACGAGCGCACGCGCGACATCCCGGTGATCCTCCTCTCCGCGCGGGCCGGCGAGGAGGCGCGTGCCGAAGGGGTGGAGGCAGGTGCCGACGACTACCTCGCGAAGCCCTTCTCGGCGCGCGAGCTGCTGGCGCGCGTGGAGTCGCACCTGCTGCGCTCCCTCGCGCTCACCGGCGAGCGTCGCGCCATGGCGGCGCGCGAAGCGGAGCTGTGGGCGTCGAGCCGCGAGCAGGAGCGACTGCGCGAGCTGTTCCTCCAGGCACCGGCGGCCATCGCCCTGCTGCGCGGGCCGCAGCACGTATTCCAGCTCACCAACCCGCCGTACCTCAGGTTCATCGGCGGGCGGAACGTGATCGGCAAGCCGATCCGCGAGGCGCTTCCCGAGCTGGCCGGACAGGGCGTGTTCGAGCTGCTGGACAACGTGTACCGCACCGGCGAGGCGTTCCACCAGGGTGAGCTCCCCGTGATGCTCGACGTCCACGGCAACGGGGTGCTGGAGGAGACGTTCTTCAACTTCGTCTACCAGCCCATCCGCGAGGCGGGGCCGGCCAGTCCCGTGACGGGGATCTTCGTGCAGGCGGTGGACGTCACCGAGCAGGTACGCACCCGTCGTGAAGCGGAGGCGGCGAACCGCGCGAAGAGTGAGTTCCTCGCCGCGATGAGCCACGAGCTGCGCACCCCGCTCAACGCCATCGCCGGCTACGTGCAGCTCATATTGATGGAGCTGCACGGTCCGGTGACGGAGGCGCAGCGCGAGGCGCTGGAGCGCGTGGAGCGCAGTCAGCGCCACCTGCTCCGCCTGATCAATGAAGTGCTGAACCTGGCGCGCGTGGAAGCCGGGCACGTCCACTACGACATCAGGGACTTCGACGTGCAGGGACTGGTGGCCGACATGGGACCGATGATCCAGCCGCAGTTCGACGCCAAGAACGTGCGTTACGAGGTGCGGTTGCCGGCGGAGCCGGTGATGGTGCGCGCCGACCGCGACAAGGTGACGCAGATCCTGCTCAACCTCCTCGCGAATGCGCTGAAGTTCACGCCATCCGGCGGGCACGTGACGCTGGACAGCGCCACGCGCACCGGCGTGGACGCCGCATTCGTCCGCGTCACCGACAGCGGCATCGGCATCCCGCGCGACAAGCAGGCGGCCATCTTCGAGCCATTCGTGCAGGTGCATACCGGCCCCACGCGCGCGGCGGAGGGCGCGGGGCTCGGCCTCGCCATCAGCTGGGACCTCGCCAAGGCGATGGGCGGCGACCTGCGCGTGCGCAGCGAGCCCGGCAAGGGCGCGCGGTTCACACTGAGCCTGCCGAGGGGGGAGAACAGGACGTGAAGCCCGAGCAGATGAAGGTCCGCTATCTCGTGGTCGGCAGCGGCGTGGCCGGCCTGCACACCGCCTGGCGCGCGTCGCAGCACGGCGACGTGCTGCTGCTCACCAAGCGCTCGCTGTTCGACAGCGCCACGGCCTACGCGCAGGGCGGCATCGCCGCCGCGCTCGGCGCCGGCGACTCGCCGAGCCTCCACCGTCAGGATACCCTGGCCGCCGGCGCCGCGCTGTGCGACGCCGCAGCGGTGCAGGTGCTGGTGGAGGAAGGGCCGGCGCGCGTGCGCGAGCTCCAGACCGCCGGTGCGCAGTTCGACCTCGACCCGCGGGGCGAGCTGCTGCTCGGCCGCGAGGCCGCGCACTCCACGAATCGCATCGTGCACGCGCACGGTGACCAGACCGGCGCCGAGGTCGCCCGGACGCTCATCGCACGCGTCCGGACGAGCAGGCGGATCAAGGTGCTGGAGCACACGCGCGTGCTCGACCTCATCGTGTCGCGCGGCGCGTGCGTCGGCGTGCGGGCGAGCGTGAAGGGGAGGGCGGTGGACATCGTCGCCGAGGCCACGGTGCTCGCCACCGGCGGGTGCGGGCAGGTGTATCGCTACACGACCAATCCCGTCGTCGCCACCGGCGACGGCTTCGCCATCGCGCATCGCGCCGGCGTGACGCTGGCGGACATGGAGTTCGTGCAGTTCCACCCCACGGCGCTGGACACGCCGGAGAATCCGCTGGCGCTGATCAGCGAAGCCGTGCGCGGCGAAGGGGCGGTGCTCGTCAACGAGAAGGGCGAGCGGTTCATGGTGGGGGTGCACAAGCTCGCCGAGCTGGCGCCGCGCGACGTGGTGGCGCGCGCCATCTTCCGCGAGCAGAAGAAGCACCGCGTGTTCCTCGATGCGCGGTCGCTCAAGCGGACGTTCACGCAGCGCTTTCCCGGCATCTACGCGCTGTGCGCCGCGCGCGGGATCGATCCGCGGAAGGACCTCATCCCCGTGACGCCTGCCGCGCACTACATGATGGGCGGCATCGTCACGGACCTGAACGGACGATCCAGCCTGCCGAGGTTGTACGCCGTTGGTGAGGTGTCGCGCACGGGAGTGCATGGGGCGAACCGGCTCGCGTCCAATTCATTGCTGGAAGGACTCGTGTTCGCGGAGCGGGTCGCGCGCGACCTGGCGGGAGTGGCGCCGCTGAAGCAGAAGATCGCGTCGAAGGCGTGGACCGTGCCGGTGCTGGTGGATCGCGGCGCGGCGCAGGTGGCGGCGGATCGCGTGCGCGAGTTGATGTGGACGAACGCCGGCATCGCGCGGACGGCGCGCGGGTTGAGGACGGCGCTGAAGGAGCTGACGGAGATCGAGTCGCGGCTGCCGGAGGGCGCGACGGAGGAGCTCAACCTCGTGCAGACGGCGCGGCTGATCGTCGAGGCCGCGCTCAGGCGGCGTGAGTCGCGCGGCGGGCATTACCGGAGCGACTTCCCGAGGGCGCGCGCGAACTGGCGGGGGCGGCACATCGAGCTGTAGGGCGCGAACGGACAGGAGGACTTCGCATATTGATGACACCGGTGACGTCGACGCCGTGAGCCATTCGTCGAGGCGGACCGTTCCCACTCCCCGTGAACAGGACAGGCAATGGCACGCATGATCGTGATCTACCGCACGCCGAAAGACCCGGCTGCGTTCGATGCCCACTACTTCGACGTGCACGTGCCGCTGGCAAAGCGACTTCCGGGGCTGCGGAAATACGAGGTGAGCCGGCGGCCGATCCTCACGCCCGCCGGTGATCCCGAGCCGTACCTCGTCGGCATGCTCTACTTCGACGACATGGCGTCCATGCGTCGAGCGTTCGAGACTCCCGAGGGAAAGGCCTGTGCGGCGGACCGGCGAGTGCTCGCTCCCGATGATGCCGACGTGCAGATGTACCTGTTCGACGCTGCCGAGGTGTAGCGGCGTCACCGGTGCGCTCAGCGCGCGCGCATCGCCCGCGTGAGCGCACGGTCCAGCGCGTTGGCGAACGCCTGCTTGTCGCGCGCGCCGTACGCCGCGTGCCCGCCGGTCTCGACGCCCGCGCCGCGCAGCCCGTCCATGAAGTTCCGCACCGAGAGCCGCTCGCCGATGCTCTCGGCCGTGTACACCTCGCCGCGCGGGTCGATCACCGCGATGCTTCGCGGCACGAGGAGCGCCGCGAGCGGGATGTCGGCGGTGACGACCACGTCACCCGCTTCGGCGTGCTCGACGATGTACCGGTCGGCCACATCGGGGCCGCCGTCCACGCGCACCGCCGAGAGCTGCTTGTAGCCGAGCGGGAGCTGCAGCCGCTGGTTGGCGACGAGCACCACCGCGAGGCCGAGGCGCTCGGACGCGCGGAAGCAGATGTCCTTCACGTCGCGCTGCACGGCGTCCGCGTCGAGCCAGAGAGT
>DASTGQ010000338.1:0-2595 GCA_035718985.1 Gemmatimonadaceae bacterium | reverse complement strand
CTGCGTCGCGGCGGAGACCTGAGCGCCGAGATGCTCGATGCGCTCCTCGGCACGCCGCCAATGCTCGCCGAGCGACGCGTGGTCGTGATCCGCGACGTGGACAAGCTGAAGAAGGAGGCGCGGGCGATGCTCGGGCGCTATGTCGCGCGGCCGGCGTCGGATCTCCTCCTCGTACTCGTCGCCCCGGCGGGCGCGAAGCTGGACAAGGAGCTGTCGCAACGTGGCGTAGCGGTGGAGTTCGAGCCCCTCACCGGCGACCGCCTGCCGCGCTGGGTGAGCTATCACGTCGAGCATATGCTCGGCCGCGTCATCACCCCGGAAGCCGTGGCACTGCTCATCGAAGCGGCGGGTCCGGACCTCACGCAACTCGCACTCGAGCTGGAAAAGCTGGCCAGCTATACGAGCGAAGCGATCGACGAGCGCGCCGTCGGCGAGGTGGTGGGCGTCAGGCGTGGCGAATCGCTCGGTGATCTCCTCGACGCCGTGGCGGCAAGGGACGTCGCGCCGGCGCTCGCTCTCCTGCCGGGCGTCCTGCAACAGCCGAAGACGACGGCCGTGTCCATCGTGATGAACCTCACGACGCAGACGCTCGCGCTGGCGTATGGTGTGGCCGCGCGCGAGCGTGGCACACCGCCACGCGCGCTGTACAACGAGTACATGACGCTGCTGCGCGAGTCGGGCGCCTTTCCAGGCCGCCCGTGGGGTGAGGCAGTGAATGCGTGGACGAAGTACACCGACCGATGGGGTGCCGCCGAGCTCGACGATGCCCTCGCAGCACTGCTTCAGACCGATGCGGCGCTCAAGGAAACACGTCTCTCCTCGCCTGAGCAGCTCCTCACCACCCTTGTCCTCCGGCTCTGCAGCGCCGATCCATCGCGCCGCGCCGCGTGACCACCCCCTTCTTCCGTCTCCTGCTGGTGCCCCGGATGTCCCGTCTCGTCGTCGTTCGCGCGCTGATCGCGCTCACATGCGCCGCGCCCATGGCCGCCGCGCAGGCCACCTCCACCAGCGCGTCCACCAGCGACAGCGCCGCGGCCCGCGCGGCCAGCGACGGCATCCCGCGGCCGGCGAACGATTCGCTCTTCCGGCGCGCGCGCCGGCTGGTGAGCGAAGGGAACGGGATCGCAGGGCGCGCGCTGGTGGATTCGCTGCTTGCCGTGGCGGATCCCAGCACCTCGGCGTACGGTGATGCGCTCTACTGGCATGGCGCGCTCGCGCCTACGGCCGCCGCCGCCGAGCAGGACTACCGCAGGGTGATCGTGGAGTATCCGCTGGCGTACTACTCCGGTGATGCGCTGCTCGCCATCGCCGAGCTGGAGCAGGCGCGCGGCGACCGGGTGGGAGCAATGCAGCACCTGCAGCGCTTCGTGCGCGAGCATCCGGAAAATTCTGGGCGCGGTATCGCCGCGCTCGGCGTGGCGCGCCTGGCGTTCGAGCAGCAGGACAGTACGCTTGCCTGCTCGATGCTCGTCGTGGCGCGCCGTTCGGCCGCGGTGTCGGATGTGGAGCTCCGCAACCAGATCGCGTACTTCGGCAACCGGTGCACGTCGACGCCGGTGAGCACCACGACGACCGCGGTGCCGGCCTCCGCACCCGCCGCTCCGATGGCGAGTCCGCCACGATCGGCTGCGGCGGCACCAGCCGTCAATCGCGCAGCCGAGCCAACGCGGACAGAGGCGGCGCCGCGACAGGCACGGCCAGTCGAGGCAGCAGAGCCGGCGAAGACACCCGTGCGTGAGGTCGCGAAGGCGCCGGTTCGTGCGGCAGCGGCAGCGCCGGCGCGGAAGGCAGCCAGGGCGACAACGCATGCGGCGGCGCGCGAGACGCGTATCGAGTCCCGCACTGCACCGCGCACCGCGCCGCGCACTGCACCGCGCACTGCGCCGCGCTACACGGTGCAGGTGGCAGCGTACGACACTCGCGTCCAGGCCGACGCGCTGGTGAAGCGCCTCGCCGCGCGTGGCGTGAAGGCGCGCGTGAGCGGCTCGAGCAAGCCGTTCCGCGTGCGGCTCGGCCTGCACACCTCGCGCAAGGACGCCGCTGCCGAGCAGGCGTCGCTGCGCAAGCGCGGCATCGACGGCTTCGTGGCGGAGGAGGACGTGCACGTGGGGGCGCGCACGCCGTGACGGTTCCAGTCGCCACTCCGCTCATGCAGCAGTACCGGGAGATCAAGGCGCGCCATCAGAGCGCGATCCTGTTCTTCAGGATGGGCGACTTCTACGAGATGTTCTACGAAGATGCCGAGACGGCGGCGCGGGTACTTGGGCTCACGCTCACGGCGCGCAACAACGGCGGCGCGGCGGAAGTGCCGCTCGCCGGCATTCCCGTGAAGGCCGGCCCCGAGTACCTGCGGCGGCTCGTGCAGCAGGGCTACCGCGTCGCCATCTGCGAGCAGGTGGAAGATCCGCGCGCCGCCAAGGGGATCGTGCGGCGCGAAGTGGTGGAGACGGTGTCGCCGGGCGTGGCATTCTCCGACGACCTGCTGGACGGGGCGCGCAACAACTTCGTCGTCGCCATCGCCGCTCCCGCACGCGGAGAGCAGGGCGGCATCGGCGTGGCGGCGGCCGATGTCTCCACTGGCGAACTCCGGCTGTG
>DASTGQ010000337.1:0-3416 GCA_035718985.1 Gemmatimonadaceae bacterium | reverse complement strand
TGAATCAGGAGCCGTCATGATGCCACCGCGTTGCGGGAACCGGCATGCCGACGAGCGAGTGCTGCGCCCTACGGATACCAGTCGAGCGGCGGCTCCGCCAGAGCACCCGTCATGGCGGGTGCCCGGCGTCGTGCGTCAGCGATCGACGATTCGCGTGCCCGCGGGCGGCGTGAACGTGAAGGCGCTCGCGTCCACCGGCACGTTGGCGCGGAAGGAGGTCAATGTCACCGTCCGCTGGAGCCCGCTCGGCTCGGTGACCGCGAATTGGCGCACGGATGCGTCGGCGTCATCGATGTAGACGATGGCCGTCTTGAATGGCGCTTCGTGGCCCGCCTTCGGGACGAGCCGATAGGCATGCGTCGCGCGGCCGGCCACGGTCTTGGCGCCGAGCGCCGTGATGTCGTAGCGGGAGCGCGGTGACGTGAGGAACTGCGCCGAGAGGTCCACCGTTCCGGTGCCGCCCTCGCCCAGTCGCGAGCGGATCACCTGGCCCGGCGTGGTGCTGGGCAGGTAGAGCCACACGTGCTTGCCGTCGGCGACGATGCGGTCCGTGGCGGGATCGTTGAAGCGCACGGAAAGCTTGCCGGGCCGCTTCTGCTGGTACTCGCCCGAGCTCGTCAGCGTCTGGTCGGTGAGCGGGTTGACGATCGTCTGGTTGAACGTGGCGCGCGCCGTCTTCACGTGGGACCACGCGGTGACGGCGCGATCGAGCAGGTCGCTCCGGCCGGATGCTTGTGCGGCGAGGGGGGCTGCAGCCGCACCGCTGGCGAGCACGCTGGCGAGCGCCAGCGTACGGAATCGGAATCCGGTCATCGTGCTCCGCGTAAGAGAAACAGGGGTGGTGAGACCCCTGTTCATGCTACCCGCGTGCCGTCGCGACGGTCCGCGGCGCTGGCGCGATGCTGCGACCGATCGCCTCGGCAATCGTGCGCGCCTCGCGCACGAGCTTCGCAAACTGGTCGGGGTACAGGGACTGCCCGCCGTCGGACAACGCGCGATCGGGATCGGGATGCACCTCGACGAGCAGGCCGTCCGCGCCGGCAGCGATCGCCGCGCGGCCCATCGGGATCACCTTGTCGCGCAGGCCGGTGCCGTGGCTCGGGTCGGCGACGATCGGCAGGTGCGACAGCTTCTGCACGAGCGGGATGGCGGTGAGGTCGAACAGGTTGCGCGTGGAGGGATCGAAGCTCCGGATCCCGCGCTCGCAGAGGATCACCTGGCCGTTCCCTTCGGCAAGGATGTACTCCGCGCTCATCAGCAGGTCGGTGATGGTCGCCGCCATGCCGCGCTTGAGCAGCACCGGCTTGCCGATGCGGCCCACGGTGCGGAGCAGGGAATAGTTCTGCATGTTGCGCGCGCCGATCTGGATGCAGTCGGCCACCTCGGCCACCCGATGCGCGCCTTCGTCGTCGAGCGCCTCGGTGACGATGGCGAGCCCCGTCTCGCGGCGCGCGAGCGCGAGCAGCTCGAGTCCCTTCACGCCGAGCCCCTGGAAGGCGTACGGCGAGCTGCGCGGCTTGAACGCGCCGCCTCGCAGCGCCGCACCACCGGCATCGCGCACCTGCTGCGCGGCGAGCACGATCTGGTGCTCGCTCTCCACCGAGCAGGGTCCGGCGACGATCGGGATCTCCGAACCGCCGAACGTGACTCCGGGCGCGATGGTCACGAGCGTGTTTTCCGCGCGCCACTCGCGGGAGACCTGCTTGTACGGCTTGGTGACGTGGATGACCTCGGCCACCCCCTCGAGCGACTCGAGGCGTGAGCCATCCACGCGCCCATCGTTGCCGACGAGGCCGACGGAGGTGCGCTGCGCGCCGGGCATGGGGCGCGCCTGGTAGCCCATCTCCTCGATCGTCTTCACCACGCGCGCTACCTGCTCGGAGGTCGCGTCGTGCTCCATCACGATCAACATTGTGCTTCCTCTATCTCGAACGTTGCGCCGTCGTCGGCGATCGTGACGGGTCCGGCATAATGCGCCGTCACTTCCGCCCGCACGTCGGTGCGCTCCACGGGCGGATAGAAATGCGTGAGCACCAGGTGCTTCGGGAGCGCCGCCGCCGCCAGCGCACCGCACTGCGCCGGAGTGAGGTGCTCGGGGATCCCCATGTCGTCGGGGAGCGAGCACTCGCAGAGCAGCACGTCGGTGCCGCGCGCCCACTCGGCGAGCATCGGATCGTAGCCGGTGTCGCCCGTGTACACCACGCGCCGGCCTCCTCGCGTGACGGAGTACGCCACGCTTTCCGGCGTATGGGGCACCTTGGTGGCGGCGAGCGTGACCCCGTCGCCGAGGTCCATGGATGCACCGGGTGCGATCTCCACGATCGTCATCGGAAAACCCGGATCGCGCAGCCAGTCACCGAACGCGCCCGCCAGCCGGCCGAGCAGGTCGGTGATCCCCTGCGGGCCGACGACCGTGAGAGGCTGCGAACGGCCAGGGATGCTGCCGTACTTCCACCCGAACACGAGCGTGGCGAAGTCGCCGATGTGATCGGCGTGGAAGTGCGTGAACGCGACGTGCGTGATCTCGCGCCAGCGCGGCACGTGCTGCGCGAGGCGGTGCGTGGTGCCGCTGCCACAGTCCATCAACAGCATCACCTCGCCCGCCAGCACGACGTGGCCGGCGCAGACGCGCGCGGGCGTCAGCGCCACCGTTCCGGTGCCGAGCGTGATGAGGCGCATGGCGAACGCGGATGCCGGCTCAGGCCGGCGCCGCGACCTCCTCCGCGCTCACCGCCTCGGCCGCGCCCTCGATGGACGGCCCGCGCATGCGCACGCTCACCAGCGACGAGACGCCGGGCTCCTGCATCGTCACGCCGTACACCGCGTCGCCCGCCTCGGTGGTGGTGCGCGGGTTGTGCGTGATGACGATGAACTGGGTGCGGCTCTTGAACTGGTTCAGCATCCGCACGAAGCGGCCGACGTTGGCGTCGTCGAGCGGCGCGTCCACCTCGTCGAGGAGGCAGAAGGGGCTCGGCTTGGTGAGGAAGATGCCGAAGAGCAGCGACAGCGCGACGAGGGCGCGCTCGCCACTGGAGAGCAGGTGGATGCGCTGCGTCTTCTTGCCGCGCGGCGAGGCGTGGATCTCGATGTCGCAGTCCAGCGGCGCCTCGGGGTTCTCGAGGCGCAGGTCGCACTCGCCGCCGCCGAAGAGCGACATGAAGATCGTGCGGAAGTTCTCGCGCACCTGGTTGAAGGTCGCGAGGAACAGCTCGCGCGCCGTGGCGTCGATCTCCTTGATGGCCTGCAGGAGCGACTGGCGCGCCTCGGCCAGATCCGTCCGCTGCGCGACGTGGAAGTCGTGTCGCTTCACCGTCTCGTCGTGCTCCTCGATGGCCAGCGCGTTCACGGGACCGAGCTGCTCCAGCTGGCGGCGCAGCTCCTCTGCTTCTGCGCGCAGGGAGTCGTCGTCGAGGTCG
>DASTGQ010000336.1:0-2867 GCA_035718985.1 Gemmatimonadaceae bacterium | reverse complement strand
TCCTTGCCGGGATAAGCGCAAATACTGCGCTTCCCTGCCGTGCCTGCGACGTTCTAGCATTCACCCAACGAGATGGCAGGTTTGCAAGCGTATTCGAGCGCCGGTGTAATCGCAGCGCGAGATCCAACACATTGCAGGTACGACTCGCAACCCGGGACAGCGTTGCAGAAGCGGGTCGTTCCCCGCCGTCAAACCTCGAAGAGGTCACTCATGCGAAAACTATTTTCCATCATGCTTGCAATGGCCGCATTCCCCGTGCTCGCCCACCCTTACCCGCAGCCGCGTCCGGGCATGTCGACGCAGACGTCCGACGCGACGACCACGTACGTGAACACCGGAACGAGTCCGCTGCCGCTCTTCCAGAACCAGCTCGCCTACGTCCAGAGCAACATCTTCGACGGGTACGGGCTGGAGATGCCGAATACCCTGCCGTCGACCCCCACCACGCAGTTCAACCTGCACGACGGGCCCGTGCAGATCACCGCCATCGACGCGACCTCTCCGACGGACGATCTGAAGGCGGCGCTGAACGCCGTGCTCAAGGCAGCCGAGAACGGCATCGTCGATCAGGCGAGCATCCAGAACGGGCTCGATATCCTCGAAGGCAACCCCATCCCGGGCAAGACCTATAGCGGATTCGCCGTCCTGCACTACACCGCCGGCGAGCGCGTGAAGGCGGTCACGCCCATCTACGATGCGGCAGGAACGCTGATCGGCGGCAACGTCGACGTTCACCAGATCTGGTATGACAACCATGTCGAGTGCGACACCGCCCTGCTCGACATCAGCGCCGTGAAGACGGTTCCCTGGACGGTCACCTACACCATCGATGTGCTCAACGCCGGCGCCGACGACTTCTCGCCGTTCGTGATGTACTGGGACGATCCCACGTTGAGCATGCCGGGCATGCCGCCCATGCCCCACGTGGCGATGGACGCGACCTTCTATCCCATGTCGGACGGGAAGCGGCACGTCATCAAGCTCAAGCACGCTCCGGGCAAGTATTACAACCTGACCTATTCGTGGGGCTGGCGCATCCACCCCCCTCGCGTTCAGGCGATGGAGAACGCCGGCAAGAAGGTCGGCACCAATCCGGACGGCACTCCGAAGACCCTGGTGCAATGGGAGACTTCGGTCTTCGGCACCAACCCCCGTTCGAGCGAGGCCGCCAAGCTCGCCGCCATCGCCAAGCTGGGCGACCTGGCTCCGGACAAGCGGATGTGGCAAGCGCTGCGGAGCGCGAAGACCGCGACGAACAGCCAGGTGGTCGCGCTGATGCAGGACGCGCTCGTTTCCTTCTCCGACTGGACCGACCGCACCCGGCTGCCGCGCGGGGTGACGGCGGATCCCAACGCCGACGTGACGCTCTTCTTCGTCGGCAACACCATCTACGGCAACGCGAAGACGTTCAACAACTGGAAGGGGCGAGGCTCGGTGTTCAAGGCGACCCTGCTCAACGGCGACAACTTCGACCACGCCTACGTCAACGTGGACTTCGGCGGATCGCGGGGGTGGGAGCCGCAGTTCCAGTACGGGTCCGGCCCGGGCGGCTCGCACACATTCGGGCGGGTGCACTGGTGGATGAACACGGCCTTTCCCCTCGACTCGATCACCATTCCGGCGCCCGCAGCGGGCGGCGCGCCAACCCAGCGAAAGGTGCAGATCACCCTCAATTACGACTCGCCGGAACGCATCAGCCTGTACCAGTTCGATCCCCTCCATCACGACGTCGCCGTGTTCTCGTTGCATTGACCTGCAATGCAGGACCGGGCCGCATGAAGGGGGTATGATGGGCGCCGTGGGGGATCGAGCGGATGAGAAGCAATCTTCGCAGGCCGCCACGGCTCCCGATGCGGAGCCTGGAGTCGGCGGCCCCCCGAGCTGCTGCTATCCGGAGGCGAAGGACGGCGAGCTGATCGACGCCGTCCTCGCCGGCGACCGCAAGGGCTTCGCGGAGCTCGTGCGCCGGTACCAGGGACCGCTGCTTCGCCTCGTGACGGTCTTCGTCCGCGATCGCGCCGTCGCCGAAGAGGTGGTGCAGGACGCCTGGCTCGGCGCGCTGGATGGGCTGGAGGGTTTCGAACGGCGCGCGTCGTTCAAGGCCTGGCTGTTCCGCATCGCGAGCAACACGGCGCGACTGCGGCGCGAGCGCGAAGCGCGCTCGGTTCCCTTCTCATCGTTGGGCGAAGCCGGCGAGGACGTCGGATGCGAAGAGCCGGCCCGCTTTACCAGCGCCGGCATGTGGCAGGACCCGCCACACGTCTGGGGCGCGCACAGCGGCGAGGAGACGGTCCGGCGGGCAGAGGCGGTGCGGGTGATGCATTCGGCGATGGCGACGCTGCCGCAGGCGCATCGGGCCGTCCTCACCTTGCGCGACCTCGAGAACATCGGACCGCTGGAGACGTGCAGTCTGCTCGGCATCACGATGACCAACCAAAGGGTGCTGCTCCACCGCGCCCGAACCAGGGTGCGCGAGGCGCTGGAGCGCCATTTCCGTGGGATGGAATCATGCTGACCTGTCGCCAGATCACCGATCTCGTCACGGATTACCTGGAAGGAGCACTTTCGTTTCGCGACTGGCTGCGCTTCCAGATGCACATCGGGATGTGCCGCCACTGCCGCGCCTACCTCCGCCAGATGAAGTTGACCCGGGAAGCATTGGGCAAGCTGCCCGAGCCCGAGTTGTCGCCCGAGATGGAGGAGGAGCTGATGCGCCGATTCGACGGGTGGAGCCAGTCGCGCAGGTGAGCCGTGTAACGCGGGCGCCGAACGGCAGTCCGAACTCCTCGAAAGTTGCGATGTGCTGCGCGCAGGGGCATACGTGGGCGCGGACCTGCGATCGCCAGCTCGAGGATGACTTGTCCCTC
>DASTGQ010000335.1:0-2153 GCA_035718985.1 Gemmatimonadaceae bacterium | reverse complement strand
CACTCGAAGTCGGCGATCGTAGTGAGCTCCACGCCGGCGTCGGCGCGCTTCACGGCTTGCCCGGCGAGCGCAGCGAGTCGGTTGTTGAGCGAGTCGCGGCGCAGCGACGCGCCAACGATGAGCACCTGCAGTGGCGGACAGTCCTTCGGTGGCACGAGCGGCTCCTGTGATGGCGGACGGGCCCCGTCATGCACGAGCCGCGCCCCACCATGTACGCATCGCGGTAATCCTGCCCATCAGCCCGCCTATCGTGGCGGCACCAGCACCACGAGCTGACCCGACATCATGGGCAGGTGCGATTGTACCGCGCAGACGAAAGGATAGATGCCTGCCTGGCTCGCCACATACGTAGTGTCGACGACGTGATTGGCGGGAAGCGGCACGACGAAGTCCGGGAGGACGAACGAGTGTACGTCGTCCTCGGGATTGATGAAGGTGAAGTGAATCGTGTCGCCTTCCATGACGGTGATGGTGCTCGGCGAGAAGGCATACACTTCCTTGCCATCGAGGGCCCCGCCCCTGGAGAACGCCGGGCCGAGAAATGGGAACAGGGCGCGCTGCTCCTTCACGAGCAGTGGCACGGTAGTCACGGCGACATTGCGCGTGCGCGGAGCGTAGCTGACGGCATGCGCGCGGGGTGTGCCCCGATCGCATGCCGCGAGGGCGACGATCGAGGCGCAGAGCAACAGGTGACGCGGCATCATCGGATGATCCGGAATCTGAGGATGAGAGGTGCGTTCGGGCCCTCACGTGCCGGGCGCAACCGTTGCATGGGGAGGCGGACATGCACTCATGGATCGCGAATCTCCTCACCAGCTACGGCTACGTCTTCGTCTTCCTGCTCGTTGGCGTGGAGAGCTTCGGCATCCCCCTGCCTGGCGAGACGGTGCTCGTCACCGCCGCCGCCTTCGCCGCCCTCGGCCAGCTGAACATCTTCGTCGTGATCGCGGTCGCGGCGGCGGGCGCCATCATCGGCGACAACGCGGGTTACTGGATCGGCCGAAAGGGTGGCCTCGCCCTCGTCAGCCGGTATGGGCGGCACGTCGGGCTCACGAACTCGAGGCTGACCTGGTCACGCGCCTTCTTCGAGCGTCACGGCGCCAAGACAGTCTTCCTCGGCCGGTTCATCGCGCTCCTGCGGAGCTGGGCCGCGGCGCTCGCCGGAATCTCCCACATGTCGTATCCCGTCTTCACCCTGTACAACGCCCTTGGCGGGATTGTCTGGGCGTCAGCGTTCGGCGCGCTCGGCTACGTGTTCGGACGGAACCTGCCGCGGCTGGAGCACTACCTCGGGCGCGCGTCGATGGCGATCGTGCTGATCGCGGCAATCGGCGTCGCGATCGTCGTCCACCGCAAGCGGCGGGTGACGTAGCGCGAGCGCGCACTGACCGATCATCGCGGGCGCTTCGGCGCCACGAACCTCCGGGACTGGCGCTCGTACGCGTGCGCGAAGGCGAGCACGCGCGCGTCGTCGCCGGGCAGGCCGACGACGCTGAGGTTGAGCGCCGGCATGCCGTCCGCGCCCATGCCGGCCGGCACCGAGACCTCGGGCAGTCCCAGCCAGTTGCCGTAGCCGAGCGCCGTGCGAACGTCCGGCCACGGGTCCACGGCGCGCGGCGCGTTGAAGGGCATCGTGGGATAGACCATAGCCACCACGTTCGCCGCGCGCATGGAGTCGCCGAGCTGCGCCACCACGGTTGCGCGCGACCTGGCGAAGGAGCGCCCCGCGGGATCGTTCTCCATCGGCTGCTCCAGCAGCGGCTCGCATTCCTCGAACGTCTTCGGGAGCACGTCGTAGAAGTGCTGGTACGCTGCGTAGCCGCGCTGCACCGCCGCGCGCGGATCATCGGTGCGGCCGGCGAAGTAGCGATAGAGGGCGTTGGCCGTCGGAGCGGGCGCGTTGGCGTTCACGGGCACGTCGCCACGGTCGCGCGCCGCCGCGGCGAAGAGGTCGTGATAGTTCACCCGCGTCACCGCGGCGGCGAACGGCTCTACGGTGGCACCGGCGGCGCGGAGGTCGCTCACCGCGCGATCCCACATCGCGAGCGCCTCGGTCGTCATCTGGTCGCGCGGCACGTGCACGTCGACGATGCCGAGCCGCACGCCACGCAGCGCGTCGTCGCGCAACGAGAGCAGTGGCGCGGGATCGAACG
>DASTGQ010000334.1:0-2928 GCA_035718985.1 Gemmatimonadaceae bacterium | reverse complement strand
CGGCGACGCGCGCACGAGCATCCTCGCTGCCGAAACCATGTTCGACGCGACCGCCGAGCTGGACGCGCTCGATGATGCCACCCTTCGCGAACGGCTGCGCGACAGCCGCCCGTGGACCTAGTCATTCAACGATTTCCATGCCGCAGACGAAGACGCACCGCAACACCCGCACGAAGAACCGGAAGTCGGGCACGACCGCGCGCTCCGGTGCTGGCGCGCAGACGCGCACGACGGCCGCCGACAGGCGCAGCGCAAAGGCCGTGCGTCCTTCGGCGAAGCGCGGCATCAAAGCCCGCTATCCCTGGAAGGAAGAGCCCAATCCGTACCTCGAGATCCGCCAGTCGGACATCCAGGGAAGGGGCGCCTTCGCCACGCGCAACATCCGGAAGGGCACGCGCATCATCGAGTACCTGGGCCAGCGCATTTCTTGGCGCACGGCGGACAAGCGCTACGACGACGAGGCGATGGGGCGCCATCACACATTCCTCTTCACCGTGGACGACCGCATCTGCATCGACGGCGCCGTGAACGGGAACGACGCTCGCTTCCTCAATCACTCGTGCGACGGGAACTGCGAGGCGATCACCGATCGCAAGCGGATCTTCATCGAGGCGCGCCGGAACATCCGCGCCGGCGAGGAGCTGCTGTACGATTACCAGTACGAGCGCACCGAGGACCACACCGAGGAGGACGAGAAGTTCTACGCCTGCCGCTGCGGTTCACCGAAGTGCCGCGGAACCATCCTCGCCCCGAAAGCGTCGGACGAGTGAACGCGAACAGGGTGGCCGTTGCTCCTGCGCTCCGTGCCCTGTTGGAGCATCTGGTCGATTATGCGGGCCTCTTTCCCCCCGCCTCCCTCGCCATGGACGCCGCCGCCGCCGAGTATGCGTCGCAGCGCGGATCTGCGCATGCGTGGATGCTGGGTCGCTTCGTCGTGCCCGTAGATCGGCTCGACGAACTCGCCCGCGAGGCGGCGACGCTCGTCGGTGCGCAGAAGGAGCCGTGGCCGCTCAGCGTGCTGGTGAGCGCCGATCCCGCCGGAGACGCCTCGGTGATCCGGGAATTCGATCGCGCGCATGCCGATCGCTTTCGCGTGGAGGCGGTGGAGCTCCGGGCCGCCACGACGGATGCGGTGGAATTCGCGCTGTCACAGCTCGACCGTTCGCTGGAGTGCTACGTGGAGCTGCCGCTCGACGAGGATCCCGCGCCGCTGCTCCTGGCCGTCAAGCGTCACGGCGCGCGCGCCAAGGCCCGCACGGGCGGCGTCACGCCCGATGCCTTTCCCCCGGTCGAAACGCTGGCGCGCTTCATCGCTGAGTGCGCGCGACTCGATGTGCCCTTCAAGGCGACGGCGGGACTGCACCATCCGCTGCGCGGCGAACAGCATCTCACGTACGAGACCGGATCGGGAACCGCGACCATGTTCGGCTTCCTGAACGTGTTCGTCGCCGCGGCGCTCGCGCGGAGCGGCGCCGATACGCCCGCGCTCGAGCGCGTGCTGGTGGAGCGAGACGCCGATCGCTTCGTCCTCGATGACGGCGCGCTCCGCTGGCGCGATTTCACGCTCGACGCCAAGGACCTCGCCACCACTCGGCGTGAGTTCGCCGTGTCCTTCGGTTCCTGCTCCTTCCGGGAACCGGTCGACGACCTTCGACACCTCAGTCTCCTCTGAGCTCGCGCATGGACGACACGCATCGTATCGACCTCGTCAGCTGGGTGCAGTCGGCCAACGACCCCGGCTCCGACTTCCCGATCCAGAACCTCCCGCTCGGCATGTTTCGCACGCCCGGCCGCGGAGCGAGGCCCGGTGTGGCGATCGGCGACCAGGTGCTGGACCTCGCGGCGCTGCGCGCCGCGGAGCTGCTCGATGGCGAAAACGCCTCGATGGTGGAGGCATGTGTGCAGGGCGGCGCGCTCAACCCGCTCCTCGAGGCGGGCCGCGATGCGCTGTCACGCCTTCGCTCCGGACTGAGCTTGCTCCTCCGCGCGGACACCCCCGCCGGGGATGCGGCACGCGGCCGAGGCGCCGACCTGCTCGTGCCGGTGGGGCAGGCGGCGCTGCTCCTCCCGGCGCACGTGGGCGACTACACGGATTTCTACGCCTCGGTCCACCACGCCACGAACGTCGGCAGCATGTTCAGGCCGGACAACCCGCTCCTCCCGAACTACAAGTGGGTGCCCATCGGCTACCACGGCCGCGCGTCGTCGGTCGTACCGAGTGGAACGCCGGTGACCCGTCCGTGGGGACAGACACGAGAGGGTAACGCCGCTGCCCCGTCGTTCGGGCCGAGCCAGCGGCTCGACTACGAGCTTGAAGTCGGGGCGTACATCGCAACGGGCAACGCACTCGGCGAGCGCATCCCGCTCGATCGCGCGGAGTCGCATGTCGCCGGCCTTTCGCTCGTGAACGACTGGTCGGCGCGCGACATCCAGACCTGGGAGTACCAGCCCCTCGGTCCCTTCCTCGCCAAGAACTTCGCGACCACGGTGTCGCCGTGGATCGTCACGCTCGATGCGCTCGAACCCTTTCGGGTGCCCGCGTTCGAGCGACCCGCCGGCGACCCTGCACCGCTTCCATATCTCGCTGACCAGCGCAACGAGCGGCGCGGAGGCTTCGACATCCTGCTGGAGGTGCTGCTCTCGACGCGCCGCATGCGGGAGGCCGGCCTGCCCCCCGTCCGCGTGAGCCGTGGCCGCTTCACCTCGATGTACTGGACCGTCGCGCAGCTCGTGACGCATCACGCGAGCAACGGTTGCAACCTCCGCCCAGGCGACCTCCTCGCGAGCGGCACGGTCAGCGGGCCGACGCCGGATTCGCGCGGCTGCCTGCTCGAGCGGACATGGCGCGGCACCGAACCCCTCCAGCTCCCGAGCGGCGAGCAGCGCACCTTCCTCGAGGATGGCGACGAGGTAACGATGCGCGGCTGG
>DASTGQ010000333.1:0-11155 GCA_035718985.1 Gemmatimonadaceae bacterium | reverse complement strand
AAGCTCGTGCTCGCGCTGCTGGTCAACAGCGACCGCACCTTCGTCGGCGCGGCGCCGCGGATGGCCGAAGCGTTCCTGGACGCCCGGTGAACGCCCGCGCTACTCCATGATCGCGTGGGCGCCCGCAGCGCCCTTCGTCTTGCGGACGAGGAGCAGCAGCGGGATGAGCACGAGGATGATGATCGCGCTCAGCACGTAGATCCGGCCGTACGCGAGCACGCTCGCCTGCCCCATCAGCTGTGCGTCCATGAGCGCGAGGGCCCGGCGCTGCGCCGTCCAGAGATCGGCGCCGCGCGCCACCATGCCCTGCGTGAAGGCGTGAAGGCGGGCGAGGCTCGCGGGATCCGACGCGGTCACGTGCTGCACGAGGTTGGCCCGATTCTCCGCCGTATAGCGGATCAGCAACGTGGAGATGCCGGCGATGCCGAACGAGCCCCCGAGCTGGCGGAAGAAGTTGTAGAGCCCCGTCCCCTGCGCGAGCTCGGTTGGCGCAAGCTCGGCCAGCGTGATCGTGGTGAGCGGTACGAACATCAGCCCGAGCCCCACGCCACGCAGGATTAGCGGCCAGAAGAAGTCGTTGCCCCCGCTCTGGCTGGTCATCTCGGAGAGCTGCCACGCGGCGTAGGCAAAGATGGCCGCGCCGCTCGCAATGAGCAGCCGCGGATCGATCCTGTTCGTGAGGCGTCCCACCACCCACATCGACACGGCCGTCGCGATCGCGCCGGGCAGCAGCACGAGCCCCGTCTGTTCGGCGGTCATGTGCAGGTTGCCCTGCAGGAACACTGGGAGGGTGAACGACATGGCGTAGAGGCCGATGCCCATCACCACGCCCAGCACCGTCCCGACCCACATCTGCCGGTGTCGCAGCACGCGAAAGTCGACGACGGGGTGGTCGGTCGTCAGCTCACGCCACACGAGCGCGACGCCACCGATCACGCCGATGACCGTGAGTGCGAGGATGAAGTGCGAGGCGAACCAGTCCTCACGCTCGCCGTGCTCGAGCACGTACTGCAGCGAGCCCACACTGATGGCGAGCAGCGCGATGCCCATGTAGTCGATGCTGCGCGGCTTCTTCTGGTGCGCGGGGTCGTGCACGTAGCCCGCGATCATCACCGCGGCGAGGATGCCGACCGGGATGTTGACATAGAAGATCCACGGCCAGCCGTAGTTGTCGGTGAGCCACCCACCGAGCGTGGGGCCGATGGTGGGTCCGACCATCACGCCGAGGCCGAACAGCGCCATCGCCATCCCCGCCTCCTCGGTGGGAAACGACTCGAAGAGCACGGCCTGCGACACGGTCATGAGCGCACCGCCACCGACGCCCTGGATGATGCGCCACATGATGAGCTCAGTCAGCGTTCCCGAGGCGCCGCAGAAGAAGCTCGACGCCGTGAAGAGGATGATGGACCCGACGAAGTAGCGCTTTCGACCGAACAGGTCCCCGAGGAACCCGGTGAGCGGGATGACGATCACGCTCGCGAGGATGTACCCGGTGGAGACCCACGCGATCTCGTCGAGGCTCGCGCCGAGGTTCCCCATCATGTCGGGAAGCGCGACGTTGACGATGGAGCTGTCGATCACCTGCATCACCGCCGCGAGCACGACGGCAAAGGCGATGATGTATCGGTGCTCGGCGCCCTGGTGACGCACAGGCCCGACGGGCTCGAGGACTGCCGTCGGCTCCTCGTCAGCGGAAAGCTCGACTATCTGGACTGCTTCAGCCATTAGATGAAGGAGCGGCGCTTCCGCCGCGGATTACCGAGTGGCGAACGGATTCGAGCACACGGAGCGCGTCCGTGAGCTCGTCGTCGGACACGCCGGCGAGCAGGCGTGACCGCACACCGTCCATGGCGCGACGCAGGCGCTTTGCTGTCGCGCGTCCCGCAGGAGTGAGATGGAGCGTGTTGGCGCGGAGATCGTCGGGGTTCTGCTGCCGGGTAACGAGCTCCATCGCCGAGAGCTGGTGCAGCAGCCGGACGAGCGTGGGCCCCTCGATATCCAGGCGCTCGGCGAGCTCGCGCTGGCTCATGCCCGGCTGCTCGGCGATCAGGACGATCGGCCACGCATGAGCGAGTGATAACCCCGTGGGAGCCAGCTCGCGGTCGTAGACCTTCCGCAGCTCGCGGCGAAGCGCGCTCACGGCGCCGATGAACGAATTCTCGAGCTCCGGACGACCGGTGGAGGGGTGATTTCCAGACACCCTCAATAATAGTTAGCTAGCTATCTATATGCTACCGGGTCGACTTCAACGGGTCGCGCCGCGAGCGACGCCCGGCGATTATTCAGGCATGGACCATACATCCTGTTCCCCGAGAGTCACCTCGCGCGGGTTCGTCGCCCTCGCCGCCCTGCTGGCCGGCTGCGCGACTGCCGGCACCACGGTCGCCTCGCCTTCGGGCGAGATGCGTACCCATACCCCCACCCCGACCGTCGGCGCCATCAGCGCCGCCGACGCGATGACCCGCCTGTACATCTTCGCGGATGATTCCATGCTCGGGCGCGAGGCCGGCACGCTCGGCAACGTGAAGGGCACGAACTACGTGGCCGCCGAGATGAAGCGGATGGGCCTCGAGCCCGGCGGCGAGAACGGGACGTACTTCCAGACAGTCCCCATCGTCATCTCCACCCTCGACACGGCGCATACGATCCGCGTGGGCGGCTCGCCTCTCGCGCTGCGGACGGACGTCCTGCCGATCGACGCCAGCACGGCTGGGCGCGCGGTTCCTGTTGGCGCGCGCACTCGATCGGTCGATGGCGCTCAGGTGGTCTACGGCGGCCAGCTTGGCGGCCAGCTCATCTCGCCGGAGGCCGCGGCGGGAAAGCTGGTCATCTTCACCGTTCCGCCCGCGACAACAGGCCGGCGTGATTACCGCTTCTTCTTTGCCGGGCCGATGGCGCAGTACGCCGCCGCGGCGGGCCTCGCCGGCGTGACGCTGGACGCCGTTCCGCCTTCCAGCATCGGGCGCCTGACCGGTCCGCAGACACACCCGCGCTCCGAGCCGACGCTGGCCGAGGGGCCGGCGGTGATGATCATCAGCCCGTCGGCGGCGGAGCGGCTGCTCGGCGTCTCGTCGCTGCAGGGGCTGCGGGTCGGAGCCACGGGCGGGACAGTGAGCGGCAACGTCGGGTTCATCGACACGCCGTCACGCTATCCGGCGCGCAACGTGATCGGCATCCTTCGAGGCAGCGATCCTCTGCTGCGCGGAGAATTCGTGGCGATCGGCGCGCACAACGATCACATCGGTCTCACGCCGCGGCCGCTCGATCACGACTCGGTGCTCGCGAACAACATGGTGGTGCGCCGCCAGGGCGTGCAGGATCCGGTACGCGCGCCGACGGCTGCTGAAGCACAGCGGATCCGCTTCCTCCGCGACAGCCTCACACGCGCCCACAGTGGCGCGCGGCCGGACTCCGTGAACAACGGCGCTGACGACGACGGCTCCGGTACGGTGGCGATGCTCGAGATCGCGGAACGATTCGCGACGGCGCCGAGTCGCCCGCGGCGCTCGCTGATCTTCGTGTCGCACACGGGCGAGGAGAAGGGGCTCTGGGGATCGCAGTGGTTTACCGACCATCCCACGGTGCCGCGCGATTCCATCGTGGCGCAGCTCAATATGGACATGGTAGGCCGCGGCAAGCCGACCGACATCATGGGTCGTGGTCCGAACAACGTGCAGCTGATCGGACCCCGGCGTCTCTCGACGCAGCTCGGCGACCTGATCGACTCGCTGAACGCGGTGCGCACGCCGCACATGGACATCGACACCTCGTTCGACGCGAACGGACATCCCCTGAACCGCTATTGCCGCAGCGACCATTACATGTATGCGCGCTACGGCATTCCCATCACCTACTTCTCGCTCGGTTATCACACCGATTATCACCAGGTAACGGACGAGCCGCAGTACATCGATTACGGTCACCTCGCGCGCATCGCGCAGTTCGTGCACGACATCGCCGAGGCGGTAGCCAACCGGCCGCAGCGTCTGGTGGTGGACAAACCAATCCCGGATCCCAACGGCGGCTGCCGGCAGTAGTGCACGGCCGGCATGAGGAAAACACGAGCGGGCTCCCCTGGAGCCCGCTCGTGTTTTCATTCGATCCTTCTCGCGGCAACCGCGTAGGTCAGACGGGCTCGGGAGTGCCGCGAGCCACCGCCAGGAGGCGGCGGCCGATGACCACGTGCACGGCCATCAGCGCCAGCAGCACGCCCGTCACTCCAAACCACGCGAGGAACCGCTCCGTGCCATCGAGGCCCGACGACGCGGTTGGTCTCGTCCAGACGATGAACAGCACGATGAGCGCGACGAGGACGGCGGATACGGCAAAGGCGCCGAGCCCGGCGAGCCTCGCGATTCTAGGGGGCATGCTGGTCCTCCATCAGTGGTGAAGCGCTAGGGCGGACGTTCCTTCTCACAGCACCCAATGTGCAAGAGGTACGCTCACACGTCCACCAATTGCTCCACGCCCGCTGCGCTGACCCGGTGCGAAACGAGCGGCAGCGGAGGATCGGCTTCGTCGGCGATGGTGATGGCGTTTCGCAGCGCAGTGCGTCCGCTCTCGACGCCGGCGCGGTCGTGCGCAAAGATGGATGCGAGCGGCTCACCCTGCTCCACCCAATCGCCCGGGCGCGCCGTGATCATGAAGCCCACCGAGAGGTCGAGCTTGTCTTCCATGGTGGTGCGCCCACCACCGAGCGCCGTGATGCCGCGGCCGACGGCACGCGGCTCCACCCGCGAGATGAAGCCGCGACGGGGTGCGGCATACAGCTCCACTTCCGCGGCTTGCGGGAGGAGGGCCGGGTCATCCACCACGGCGGGATTCCCGCCCTGCGCCTCGATGATCTTCTGCAGGTGCTCGGCGGCGCGGCCCGTACCGATGGCCTGTTCCATCCGGCGTCGCGCGGCATCCTGGTCGGGAGCCGCACCAGCGAGAACCAGCATCTCAGCGCCGAGAGCGTACGTGACGGCCATCAGGTCCGGCGGGCCTTCGCCGCGAAGGGCGAGTATGGACTCCTCCACCTCCAGCGCATTTCCGCACGCGCGGCCGAGGGGGCGATCCATCGCCGTGATGAGCGCGACCACGGGCGTATCGTGATCGGCGCCGAGCTCGATCATGGTGCGCGCGAGCTCGAGGCCGCGCTCGAGCTCCGGGAGAAAGGCGCCGGAGCCGCGCTTCACGTCCAGTACGAGTCCGGTGAGTCCTTCCGCGAGCTTCTTGCTCATGATGCTCGCCGCGATCAGTGGAATCGACTCCACCGTGCCGGTGGCATCGCGCAGCGCATACATCTTCCGGTCGGCGGGCGCGATCTCCGCCGTCTGGCCGATGAGCGCGCAGTTGAGGGTCTCGAGCAGCCTTCTCGCCTCGGCCAGCGAGAGGTCGGTGCGGAACCCGGGGATGGCCTCGAGCTTGTCGAGCGTGCCCCCCGTATGTCCGAGACCACGTCCCGACATCATGGGCACGGCGACGCCGAGTGAAGCGATGAGCGGCGCGAGCACGATGGACACCTTGTCCCCGACGCCGCCCGTGGAATGCTTGTCCACACGCGGCCGCCCCAGATCGGAAAGGTCCAGCACCTCGCCGCTGTGGAGCATGGCCTCGGTGAGGGCATGCGTCTCGGCGCGGTCGAGCCCGCGGAGGAAGCAGGCCATGAGGAACGCCGCCATCTGATAATCGGGCACGTGCCCCGCCGCGTAGGCGTTGGCGAGCGCGCGCCATTCGCCGGCCTCGATGCGGCCGCCGTCGCGCTTCCGCTCGATCAGGCGGAGTGCGAGCATTGACCGATCTTCGGGGTATGCCTACACTGGCGCTGGTTCACCTGAATCCTGGAGTCAGTCATGTTCATCGAGATCTCGCCGCGCCGGCTGGTGACGACCGCCACCATCGTGGTACTTGGCGCCATGCCCGTCCGCGCGGTGGCGCAGGGCGCGGCCGAGCACATCGCGCTCGGCGACCGCGAGCACGCGGCGATGAATGCCCCCGCGGCGCTGCAGCATTACGAAGCGGCGATCAAGGCGGAGCCGAAGAATTACGAGGCACTCTGGAAGGCCACGCGCGAAGCGGTGGACGTTGGCGAGTTCAATCCGAGTGCCGCAGAGCGCGACCGGATGTACACGCTGGCAGAACAATACGCGCGCCGGGCGGTGGATGCGAACCCCAACGACGCGGAGGGACACTTCAATCTCGCCCGGGCGCTTGGACGCAAGGCGCTGTCGCTCGGGAAGCGGGACCAGGTGAAGTACGCGGGCGACGTACGGACTCAGGCGCTCGAGGCGTTGCGGCTCGATCCCAAGCTGGCTGGCGCGCAGCACGTCATGGGGATGTGGAACTACAACATCATGCGGCTGAGCGGCATGACGCGCTTCATGGCGAAGACGTTCCTCGGTGGCAAGGTCTTCGACTCGGCCAACTGGAATGACGCGCAGCGCTACATGGAGCAGTCCGTGGCGAACGAGCCGGACCGGCTGGTGCACCACCTCGACCTGGCCCGTGTTTACGCCGCGCGTGGGATGAAGGACCAGGCGCGGGCGCAGTACGAGGCCACGATCAACGGCAAGGCGACCGAGTACAACGACAAGCACTATCAGGATGAAGCATCCCGCGAGCTGGCCAGCCTGGAGTAACGGGATGTGGGGAGGCCGGGAGGCCTGGAGGCCGGTCAGTTCGACGTCCTGACGACCTGACCTCCCGGCCTCGCGATCTCTACTCCTCGCGCTCGAGCTGGCGGCGGCGCTTCCGGTTGCGCAGGGACCGCTTGGCTTCGTGAAGCTCGTCGCGGAGCTCGTCCCAGGCGTTGCGGCTGCGCCGGGCGGTGGTGCGACGGAACCTCGCGGCTCGAGCACCGAGGGCGGCCCGGGTTTCGGCCCCGGTGCGCGGCGCGGTCAGGAGGGCGCCCCCGGCGCCGAGAATCACGCCGAGAGCGAGCCCCGCCCCGAAGAGAGCGACTTCCTGCCAGTCGGTGTCGCCGCCGCGCCCGGTGATGAAGCTCGGCGTCCGGTCGAAGGTCGAGCTCGCACGGGACGAACCGCTCCCCGGCGTGGCGGAGCTGCGGGTGCCGCGCTGGGAGGCGGCTGAGGCACGGGATGGGCCGGCGTAGGACATGGAGTGTATGGTAGAGATAGGTATTGGTTTGGAAATTGCGTCCGCCACCGACTGTCGGTGGTTTGCATCACAGATGTGCCCTCAGGTCGATGCGCGGCGTCCCGTCCCGAGGAGCAGTTCTCATTGCCGGACGCCCCGGCGCTGCCACTCTCCCGCGGTGGCCGGTTGCTTCCGATCACGCGTCACGCTGTGTGAGGCCATGAATGGCTAAGAATGGAAAGACCGTTCTGCTCGTCGAGGACAACGAAGACAACCGCATCGTCTATTCCACCATCCTCCGGCACTTCGGCTACGACGTCAGCGAAGCGCTGAACGGGGAGGAGGGCATCGCCAAGGCGCGCGCCGAGCAGCCCGACCTGATCCTGATGGACATCTCCATCCCGATCATCGATGGCTGGGAGGCCACGCAGGTGCTGAAGCACGATCCGTCCACGCGTGACATCCCGATCATCGCGCTGACGGCGCATGCGCTGGCGAGCGATCGGGAGAAGGCGATGGAAGTCGGATGCGACGGCTACCTCGCCAAGCCGTGCGAGCCGCGGGCCGTAGTCGCGGAAGTGCAGCGTTTCCTCGGCAAGGACGCCACCCAGAATGCCGGCTGACCAGGCGCTGGCCGGCGCGAGCGACAGCGAGGCGGCTCCGGCCGACGCCGCGGCTTCCCCGGAGTCTCGTGGCTGCATCCTGGTGGTGGACGACCACGAGGACAACATCGAGGTCCTGCGGGTGCGCCTCGAAAGCTGGGGCTACGAGACGCACGCCTCGCACAATGGTGAGGAAGCGCTGGCGTACGTCGGGCAGTCGCCGCCGGACCTGATCCTGCTCGACGTGATGATGCCGGACATCTCGGGCATCGAGGTGGCGCGGCGGATCAAGGCGAATCGTTCGCTGCCGTTCATCCCGATCATCATGCAGACCGCGCTCGACTCCACGGAGGCCAAGGTGGAGGGGCTCGAGGCGGGGGCGGATGATTACATCACCAAGCCGATCGACTTCGCCGAGCTGAAGGCGCGACTGCGCTCGATGCTGCGGATCAAGCGACTGCAGGAGGCACTCGAGGAGCGCGAGAAGGAGCTGCTCGAGATGAACGAGCGGCTGCGCTTCATGTCGCTCACGGACGGCCTCACGGGGCTGGACAACCGGCGCCACCTGAACGAGCGCATCGACGAGATGTTCCAGCACGCCCAGCGGCTCAACGAGCCGTTCTCGATCGTCATGTGCGACCTGGACAAGTTCAAGAGCGTGAACGACACGTACGGCCACCAGGCCGGCGATGAGGTGCTCAAGCAGCTCGCGAATATCCTCAAGGACGAGGCGCGCGAGATCGATCGCGTGGGGCGCTACGGCGGCGAGGAGTTCATGCTCCTGCTTCCCGGCACGGTACTCGATGCCGCCGTGACGTTCGCCGAGAGGGTGCGGAAACGCATCGAGCGGCATACATTCACCTTCCCCGGCGGCTCCACCAAGCGGACGGCCAGTTTCGGCGTCGCTGGCTGGCCGCACCCGCGGATCGACGACAGCGATACCCTCGTCCGGATGACCGACGATGCGCTGTACGTCGCCAAGGAAACGGGGCGCAACCGGGTGATCCGGTTCGACAGCGACGAGTTCAACGAGCACCGAGCCGCCGACGATGGAGCAGACGAACCCGGCGTCCATGCGGACGCCGCCGGAGGGGATCCCGCCAGGGAGTGACGAGCTGGCGCGCCTGCGCGCGCGGGTCGCGGAGCTGCAGCGCGAGCGTGACCACCTCGTCGCCATCGTCGACATCCTCCAGGAAGTCTCGGCCTCGCTCCATTTCGTGGACGTCCTGCAGACGATCGCCCGCAAGCTCGGCGAGACGTTCGGGCTGGATCGCTGCGCGATCTTCCTCTCCGGCGAGAAGGACGACGTGCGACTCGTGGCGAGCTACGAGGATCCCACGATCCGCAACCTCGTGGTGGACCTCAATCGCTACCCGGAGCTGAAGCGCGCGTTCGAGAGCGGGGAGACGGTGTTCATTCCCGACGCGGCCAACGACCCGCAGCTGCGCAGCATCAAGTCCCAGCTCGACGTGCGCAACGTGCGCTCGATCGTCGTCGTGCCCATCCGGTGGGAGGGCAGCGTGATCGGTGCGATCTTCCTGCGCACGGAGCGCGACGCGGAACCGTTCGGCGAGAGCGACGTCCGCTTCTGCCAGACGGTGGCCTCGCTCACGGCGAAGGCGCTCCGCAACGCGCACCGCTTCGAGACGCTGCTGCACAGCCAGCAGGACGTGAGCTTCGCCCAGCGCCGCGCCGAGCTGCAGCGGGTCGCGCTCGTCGGGTTCCTGCGCCGCCTGCTGGATCGGTACGCACGCGGCGAGGACCACGCATGGGCCGAGACGCTCCTGCCGCGGGCCGCCGACGAGGAGCTCGAGCGGCTGGTGACGGTCGCGATGCAGGTACTCGAGGAAGAGGCCAAGGGGTAGCGCCCCGCATGCCTCAGGCTCCGCACGAGCGCCGCGCCTCCGAGCTGCGCGCGCTGCTCCACCAGGCGTCGCACGACTACTACGTCCTGGACCGGCCGACGCTCGCGGACGCGGAATACGACCGTCTCTTTCGCGAGCTCCAGGCGCTGGAGCGCGAGCATCCCGCGCTGCGCACGCCCGATTCACCGACGATGCGCGTTGGCGCGGAACCGGCGAGCGCGCTGGCCAAGCACACGCACCTCGAGGCGATGATCTCCCTCGGCAATGCGTTCAACGAGCAGGAGCTCACCGAGTGGGAGGAACGCATCGCACGACTGGTGGGCGACGATGCGCGTCGCGCCGGTTACGTCGCCGAGCTCAAGATCGACGGCACGGCCGTGAGCCTGACCTACCAGGACGGCGTGCTCGTCACCGGTGCGACGAGAGGCAATGGCGTGATCGGCGAGGAGGTCACCGCCAACCTGCGTACGCTGCGCGACGTGCCGCTCCGCCTGCTCGGCGACGACGTGCCGCCACTGCTGGAAATTCGCGGTGAGTGCTACCTGCCGTTCAGCCGTTTCGAGAAGATGAATCAGGAGCGGGTGGCGGCCGGGGAGCCCGTGTTCGCCAACCCGCGCAACGCCGCGGCTGGCTCGCTAAGGCAGCTCGATCCGGCCATCACCGCATCGCGACCGCTGCGGTTCTTCGGCTACGCGGTGGCGATGCCGCCCGGCAAGCGGGTGCCGTTCGACACGCAGTGGGAGCTGCTCGAGACGCTGGGACGCTGGGGCGTGCCGGTTGCCCCGCACCGGCTGCGCTGCCGCTCCCTTGCCGAGGTGCACGAGTGGGCGCGGGACGTGGAGCACCGGCTGCGCGCGGAGCTCGACTTCGCCATCGACGGCGGCGTGGTGAAGGTGGATTCCCTGCTGCTGCAGGACGAGCTGGGCGTGGTGGGCGGGCGAGAGCCGCGATGGGCGATCGCGCGGAAGTTCGCGCCCGACATCGCGGAGACGAAACTGCTCGACATCTCGGTGAACGTGGGCCGCACCGGCTCCCTGAACCCGTTCGCCGTGCTGGAGCCGGTGGAGATCGGGGGCACGATCGTGCGCCTGGCGACGCTGCACAACTTCGACCTCGTGCGGGCGAAGGACCTGCGCGTGGGCGACGTGGTGCAGGTGAAGCGTGCCGGCGACGTGATCCCGCAGGTGATCGGGCCCATTCCCGAGAGACGCGACCCGGACAACCCACCGAAGCCGACACGCGTACCGACGAAGTGCCCGGCCTGTCACACCCCCGTGGAGCGCGACGAGGAGGAGGTAGCGATCTACTGCCCCAACGTCGCGTGTCCGGCGCGCCAGCTGGAGGCCATCGTGCACTTCGCGTCGCGGGGGGCGATGGACATCCGCGGGCTTTCGTACGCGCGCATCGAGCAGTTCATCAGCGCCGGCCTGGTGCACGACGTGGCGGACCTGTACTCGCTGTCGGTGCAGCAGCTGACGGCGCTGGAGCGTTTCGCCGAGAAGAGCGCGGAGAACCTCGTAGCGGCGATCGATGCGTCGCGCGCGCAGCCACTGTCACGCCTGCTGTTCGGCCTCGGCATCCGTCACGTGGGCCAGACGGCGGCACAGC
>DASTGQ010000332.1:0-4771 GCA_035718985.1 Gemmatimonadaceae bacterium | reverse complement strand
TGAGGCGCCGGCCGCCGCTCCGCAGGAGCAGAAGGCGTGAGCACTGCGCTCTTGCCGACCCCGCCCACTCCCGCGGCGCCGGAAGACGACATCCATCTCTCGCTGCGCGAGCACCTCATCGAGCTGCGCAAGCGCCTGAAGTGGGCGCTCATCTGGCTGATCGTCGGGTTCTGCGCCTCGTACTACTGGTCGCAGCAGATCTTCCACTTCCTCATGCTGCCCATCTTCGCGGCGCTGCCGGAAGGTGAGAAGGCGCTGCACTTCTCGTCCTCGATCGAGCCCTTCCTCATCTACCTGAAGGTGGGCCTCTACTCGGGCATCTTCGTCGCCTCGCCGATGATCTTCTGGCAGATCTGGCTGTTCGTGGCGCCGGGTCTCTACCGGCGCGAGCGCAAGAAGATCGTGCCCTTCGTGCTGGCGGCGACCATCTTCTTCATCGGCGGCGCGACCTTCTGCTACGTGGTGGTGCTCCCGCCCGCCTTCCAGTTCCTCATCAACTCCGCAGGTCCGGACATCAAGCCGGTGCTGATGATGGACGAGCAGCTCGGCCTGGTGATGCTCATGCTGCTGGCGTTCGCCATCATCTTCGAGCTGCCGCTGGTCTTGACGCTGCTCGCGATGATGGGCGTGGTGGACTACAAGTTCCTCAGCAAGTACCGGCGGCACGCCATCGTGGTGAACGTGATCATCGCCGCGTTCGTCACGCCCACCGGCGACCCGTTCAACCTCGCGCTGATGGCGTTGCCGATGATGGTCTGCTACGAGCTCGGCGTCCTGGGCGCGTGGATCTTCGGGAAGAAGGACACCACCGCTCGCCTGACCGCCTGATCCGCGGGCGGGGAGGCTGCCGCTTCGCTCGCCTGGCGGGCGGGTTGAAAGCGGCGCCGCCGATGGTTTGAATCTTCATGATGCGAAGCGCCGTCTTGCTGCTCGCCCTGTGTGCGTGCACGCGGGGAACGCCGTTTGTCGCCGGATCGCCGCCGGGACTGCCTCCGGATGCGGGCGTGGCCGACTCGCCGCCTTCGCCGCCGGGTGGCGGTGTGGCCGGCGCGGGGCCGACGTTCGCCGGCTGTCCGATGTTTCCCGCGAGCGATGCGTGGAACACGGATGTGTCCGCGGTTCCGGCCGACCCGCACTCCGCCGACTACCTGGCCTTCATGGGCGCGGGGACGCTCTTTTTGCACCCGAACTTCGGCGGCCCCTACGGGCAGCCCGTCACGGTGGTGGCCGGCACGCAGCCGCGCGTGCCCATGTCGTTTCTCTACACGTCGCAGAGCGAGCCGGGGCCGTATCCGTTCCCGCCCGACGTGGGCATCGAGGCGGGCCCGGACCGGCACGTGACGGTGCTGGAGAACGGCGACTGCAAGATCTTCGAGACCTACAACACCTTCGCCTCCGGCGCGGGCTTCCACGCCGACTCCGGCGCGGTGTTCGACCTGGTCACCGGAGCGCCGCGGCCCGACGGCTGGACCTCGGCCACCGCGGCGGGGCTGCCCATCCTTCCCGGCCTGGCGCGCTACGACGAGGTGGTGGAGCAGGGCGAGGTCCGCCACGCGCTGGCCTTCATCGCGGGCGGCACGGCGCACAAGTACGTGGCGCCGGCAACCCACTCTTCCGGCACCAGCACGGCGCAGTTCGCGCCGCCGATGGGGCTGCGCGTGCGGCTGCGCGCGGACTTCGATCTGTCGGGCTTCAAGGGGCCGTCGCTGGTCATCCTGCGGGCGCTGCAGAAGTACGGGATGTTCGTCACCGACAACGCCGGCGGTCAGTTCTGGTCGCTGGCGGGCGCGCTGGATTCGCGCTGGCCGGTGGCCGAGCTGGAGCCGCTCAAGACGGTGCCGGCGAGCGCCTTCGAGGTGGTCCAGCTCGGGACGGTGCACACCGGGCAGTAGTTGTGCTAGATGGGCGCGCCGACGTCCCCATCGTCTAGAGGCCCAGGACACCGCCCTTTCACGGCGGTAACCAGAGTTCGAATCTCTGTGGGGACGCCATCTTTCTACTGGGAATCCTGTGGAGGGGTGCCGCTCTCCCCCCCAGCGGCCTCTGCTCGAGCAGCTGGATGGCCTGGTTGAGCGACGCGGGGGACAGGTGCATGTAGCGCATCGTCGTGCTGAGGTCGGCGTGTCCCGCCAGCTCCTGGGCCCAAGAGGTGCTCGAAGGGTCAGCGCGGAGAGGTCGCCAATGAAAACGCCACGCCATGCGTCTCACGGAGCCGCGCCCATGCACGACGGGACGACGCACAACGAGCATCACGCCGACGACATGCACGCGGGGCATGCAGCGGCCGCCGGCAGGCCGGAGCATGTTCACGACAAACACGCGGGTCACAGTGTCGAGATGTTCCGCCGCAGGTTCTGGATCTCGCTGCTGCTCACGATCCCAACGCTGATCTGGGGTCACATGCTGCAGCGGGCGTTCGGCTTCACGGCGCCCCGATTCGCTGGCTCGCACTGGATCCCGGCTGCCTTTGGCACGGCGGTGTTCGCCTATGGTGGTTGGGTCTTCATCCTGGGAGCCGTCCGCGAGATCAAGGATCGCTTGCCGGGGATGATGACCCTGATCAGCCTCGCGATCTCGGTCGCGTTCGTCTTCAGCGCCGTGGTGGCGCTCGGCTATTCCGGCATGCCCCTCTGGGAAGAGCTGGCCACGCTCGTCACCATCATGCTCCTCGGCCACTTCATCGAGATGCGCTCGATCTCGCAGGCACGAGGCGCGCTCAGGGCCCTGGCCAGGCTGATGCCCGACACCGCCGTTCGCATCTCCGGCGAACGCATCGAGGAAGTCCCGGTCAACCGCCTCCAGAACGGCGACATGGTGCTCGTGCGACCCGGCGCGAGAGTGCCTGCGGACGGCGTCGTTCGGGAAGGCTCGAGTCAGGTGAACGAATCGATGATCACGGGCGAGTCCCGCCCGGTCTCGAAGAACGCCGGCGAGAAGGTGATCGGCGGCACCGTCAACGGCGCCGGGTCGCTTCGGGCCGAAGTTACTGGAATCGGTGAACGCACCGTCATCGCGGGAATCATGAGGCTCGTCGAGCAGGCGCAAGCGTCGCGCTCGCGCGCACAGGCGCTCGCAGATCGCGCCGCGTTCATCCTCACCCTCGTCGCGCTCGGCGCAGGCGTGGCCACGTTGATCGCATGGCTGGCGCTGCGCCCTGGCGATGCCGCGTTCGCGATCGAGCGCGTCGTCACCGTGCTCGTGATCGCGTGCCCGCACGCCCTCGGACTCGCAATTCCTCTCGTGATTGCGATCTCCACCACGCTCGCGGCGCAGAGTGGTTTGCTCGTGCGCAATCGTCGCGGATTGGAGGAAGCGCGAAACCTCACCGCCGTCGTGTTCGACAAGACGGGGACACTCACGAAGGGCGAGTTCGGTGTGGTCGAAGTCGGCGCGACTGAAGATCTCACGACCAACGAGGCGCTACGTCTGGCCGCGGCGGTCGAAGCAGACTCGGAGCACACGATCGCGCAAGGAATCGTCCGGAGCGCAAGGGAGCGGGGTGTCGACATCCCGAAGGCGACGGCCTTCGAGGCCATCCCGGGCAAGGGCGCAAGGGCACGCGTCGACGGGCGCGAGCTGTACGTCGGCGGCCCCGCGCTGCTCGCCGCGCGCTCTCTCGAGATCGCACCGGCCCTGCGCGCCAACTCCGAGCATGCGGCCCGGCGTGGCCAGGCGACCATCTTTCTTGCCGACGAACAGCAAGTGCTCGCCGTATTCGTCGTGGCCGACGTCGTTCGCCCCGAATCGAAGGAGGCAGTGCGCGCTCTTCACGACGGCGGCGTCGAAGTGGTGATGATGACCGGCGACGCGAGACCCGTGGCCGACGCAGTCGCAGAGGAGCTGGGGATCGACACCGTCTTTGCCGGGGTGTTACCCGGGCAGAAGGCCTCCAGGATCGAGGAGCTCAAGCGCGCAGGAAAGCGCGTCGCGATGGTCGGCGATGGTGTGAACGATGCACCGGCTCTCGTCACCGCCGACGTGGGCGTGGCGATCGGGGCGGGAACGGACGTCGCGGTCGAAGCCGGAGACATCGTGCTCGTCCGCAGCGACCCGCGCGACGTGCCCCGCATCATCGCGCTCTCTCGCGCCACCTACCGCAAGATGATCCAGAACCTGTGGTGGGCGGCGGGCTACAACATCGCAGCCATTCCGCTCGCGGCAGGTGTGCTGGCGGGCCATGGGTTCGTGCTGTCGCCGGCCATCGGTGCAGTGCTCATGTCGGCAAGCACCGTCATCGTGGCCCTCAATGCTCAGCTCTTGCGCGCCGCGCGCACGTGACAGTCGAAGTCACATACCCGTTCGTCGGCTTGCGACCTCCGCCTCGTACGCGTCAAAGTCACATTCGCACTCGTCGCTTGCGACGTTGTCTCGCGGTTGGCTGCGTGCCGATGATCAGTCTCGGGGATACGTTCGCCCAACTCGTCGCGCCGCTCGAAATCGGAGGAGCCCATGAAGACCAAGAGCACGAAATCGCATGACCCGTCGCTTGCGCGCCTCTCCGAACTCCTTCCTGGCCTGGAGGCGCTCTACATGGATGTCCACGCGCATCCCGAGCTTTCGTTGCAGGAGACGCGGACCGCGAGTCTGGCGGCCGAGCGGCTTCGCACCGCCGGCTTCGACGTCACCACCGGGGTGGGGAAGACGGGCGTCGTCGGGGTGCTCCGCAACGGCGACGGACCGGTCGTGATGCTGCGCGCCGACATGGACGCGCTGCCGGTCAGGGAGATGACCGGATTGCCGTATGCGAGCACGCTCGATGCCGTCGACCGCG
>DASTGQ010000331.1:0-5167 GCA_035718985.1 Gemmatimonadaceae bacterium | reverse complement strand
AGAACTCGACGAGCGCCGCCGACGGCGCGCTCGAGATCAAGGATACGCGCACCGGCACGGGCTACTCTGTCCCGATCATGCCACCGGGCACGGAGGGCGACACCGCCATCCGCGCAATGGACCTGCGCCAGGTCAAGCGCTCGCCCGACGAGTTCGGCCTCATGTCATACGACCCGGCCTTCCTCAACACGGCCTCCTGCAAGAGCGCCATCACCTTCATCGACGGCGAGAAGGGCATCCTCCGCTACCGCGGCTACCCCATCGAGCAGCTCGCCGACAAGGCGAGCTTCCTCGAGGTCGCATGGCTCCTCCGCAACGGCGAGCTGCCGTCGCAGAAGGAGTACGAGGACTGGACGCACCAGATCACGTACCACACCTACGTCCACGAGAACATCAAGAACTTCCTGCAGGGCTTCCGCTACGACGCGCACCCGATGTCGATGCTGTGCAGCTCCGTGGCGGCCCTCTCGTCGTTCTACCCGTCGGCCAAGAACATCCAGGACCCGGCCGAGCGGCACATCAGCACCGTCCGACTGCTCGCCAAGCTCCCCACCCTCGCCGCCTTCTGTTACCGGCACGTGAAGGGGCTCCCCTTCATCTATCCGGACAACGACCTCGGTTACGTCGAGAACTTCCTCTCGATGGTCGCACGCATGACCGAGCCGAAGTACGAGGCCAATCCGGTGTTCGTGAAGGCGCTGGAGATCCTGTTCATCCTCCACGCCGATCACGAGCAGAACTGCTCCACCAATGCGGTGCGCGCCGTCGGCAGCTCGCACGTGGATCCGTTCTCGGCCGTCGCCGCCGGCATCGCCGCGCTGTACGGCCCGCTGCACGGCGGCGCCAACGAGGCCGTGCTGCACATGATCAGCGAGATCGGGGACAAGAAGAACATTCCCGCCTTCATCGAGGGCGTGAAGAGCGGCAAGGGGCAGAAGCTCATGGGCTTCGGCCACCGCGTGTACAAGAGCTACGATCCGCGCGCGCGCATCGTGAAGAAGCTCGCCGACGAGGTGTTCGCGCAGATCGGCGTGGATCGCGACCTCGAGATCGCGCTCGAGCTGGAGCGCATCGCGCTGTCCGACGACTACTTCGTGTCCCGCAAGCTCTACCCGAACGTGGACTTCTACACGGGACTCATCTACCGCTCGATGGCGTTTCCGACGGACTTCTTCACGGTGCTGTTCGCCGTGGCGCGGACCGCGGGCTGGCTGGCGCAGTGGGAGGAGATGCTCAACGACAAGGAGCAGAAGATCGCCCGGCCGCGGCAGATCTACGTCGGCTACGGCGAGCGACAGTACCAGTCGAAGCTGGACCACTCCGTCGCGGCGTCAGCCCGCAAGGACGCCGTCAGGAAGTAGGGTGTAGCCGCCGCTTCATCGAGCAGGCCTCTCACGCGGGCTGGCGCCAATGGCGCCGGCCCGCGTGGCGCATGCACCGCTCACCGGGCAGATGTCGCACCGCGCGACCCGCGCCGTACACACCAGGGCACCAAGCTCCATCAGCGCCTGATTGTGCGTCCAGGTCGCGCGGCCGGTGCGGGGCAGGATGGCTCGCGCGATGGCCCACACCCGCTTCTGTCCGCGCGTCGTCTTGAGGTCGGCGTCGGGTGCGAACACGCGCTTGAGCACGCGCGCCACGTTGGTGTCCACGAGCTCCGCTCGGCGCTCGTAGGCGAACGAGCTGACGGCGCCGGCCGTGTAGGCGCCCACGCCCGGGAGTGAGCGCAGCGCCTCGGGCTCCGCGGGGAGCGTCGCGCTCGCGTTGCGACCGCGGTCGGTCACCTGTCGGGCCAGGGCGTGGAGATTGCGCGCGCGGGCATAGTAGCCGAGTCCCGTCCACGCTTCCGTCACCCGCGATGGGCGTGCCCGCGCCACGTGATGCAGCGTCGGGAATTCGGAAAGGAATTCGCCGTAGCGCGGCACGACACGCGAGACCTGCGTCTGCTGGAGCATCAGCTCCGAGACGAGCACGTGATAGGGATCGCGCGTGTGTCGCCACGGCAGGTCGCGCCCGTGTGCGCGGAACCAGCGCCGGAGCCTCTCGCTCACGCGGCGCCCGTGTCCGGCGTCCACGATCGTTGCCGGCGGCCGTGCCGCCCTGCTCGTCCGTCGCCTGTGCGTAGTGCCTGCCGTCGCCGAGCGGCTGTCGCGCGCCTTCACTGTGGCGTCCACGACGCATAGCTGGTGAACAAGCCGTCCACGAAGCCGATGTGGTGCGCGAGGAACAGCCCGAAGCCGATGCTCACCACGCCCGACGCGATGCGCAGCTTCTCGTTCATGCCGGAGAACCGGCGCGTGGCGAACAGCGCCGGCGCGGCGATGGACGCCGTGATGAGCATCATCCCCGCGATCGTGCCAAGTCCGAACACCGCGAGGTAGCCCACCGCCCACAACGGGTCGGGGATCACTGCCACGGACGGCAAGGTTATCACTGCCGCCGAGCCGGCCAGGCCGTGGACGAACCCGACGGTGACCGGACGCGCCGTGCTGTCGGCCACGCGACGCTCGTTCCCCGCCAGGGTGAGGAGGCCGAGCACGATGAGCATGACCGCCACCGCGAACTCCAGCGACAGGCCGACGCGCGGCGGGATCGCCGCGATCTGCACCTTGAGCAGGATGATCGCCCCGCCGGCGAGCAGGATGGTCGTCGTGTGTCCGATCCCCCACAGCACGCCCGTCCGCGCCGCGCGCGCGAGGGAGCGCTGCTGCGACACGATGGTGGTCACCGCCACCACGTGATCGGGATCGGTGGCGTGCCGCATGCCCAGCAGGAAGCCGAGCACCAGCACGCTCAGGAGAGCGGCGAGCATCGCGACAAGCTAACGGGGGTGCGGGCGGTAGACGATCACGTTGGCCCGCTCGAGCGTGATCAACCCGCCGCCGATCATCTCGTCCAGCTCGGGCAGGATGGCGTCGATCCGCTCGGCCGTCTCCACGCACTCGACGACGATCGGCAGGTCCATGGACAGCACCTCGATCCGGTCGGTGTGCACGGTGGAGGTGGCGCCGAAGCCCATGATGCCGCGAAACACCGTGGCGCCGGAGTAATGCTTCCGACGCAGCAGCTCGACGATGGCCTGGTAGAGCGGCTTCCCTTCGTGCCGGTCCCGCTCGCCGATATGGATGCGCATCAGGACGCGCTCGCCCTTCAGTCCGTGCATGGTGCCTCCACTCGCTGTCGCGTGATTGCCGCGTGCGCCGTCAGACCCGAGCGCGGAAGGCGATCAGCTCCCGCGCCAGGATGAACCCGCAGAAGGTCGCCAGCAGGGCGACGAGGACGCTGGCGAGCGCGTAGGCAGCCGCACGCTCGTATTGCCCGTCCTCCAGCAGCATCGCCGTCTCGTAGCTGAACGTGGAGAAGGTGGTGTAACCGCCGCAGAAACCCGTCGTGAGCAGCAGCCGCATCTCGGCGCTCACGCTCGGTGTGGCGAGCGCGTACCGCATCAGGAAGCCCAGCAGCAGGCTCCCCGTCACGTTGATGACCAGCGTGCCCCACGGAAACGTGGCGCCAAGCCGCTGCTGTACCGCGACGGAGAGGTAATAGCGGGAGACGCCGCCCGCCGCCGCTCCCACGGCCACCGCCCAGAAGATTCTCACGTGCACCTCGCCAGGGTTGCGACGCAAGATGGCGCGGCGTGGCGTGCCACGCCATCTTGCGCGACATGGCCGCTTCCCTTGCCGCTCCCATCTCGCTCGACGACGTGCTCGCCGCACGCCAGCGCATTTCGCCGTTCATCGCGCCGACGCCGCTTCGGAGCCATCCGACACTCGATGCCCTCGTGCCGGGCGTCACTCTCCTCGTCAAGCACGAGAACGTGCAGCCCACGGGCTCGTTCAAGGTCCGCAACGGGCTCGCCACGGTCACCGCGCTCTCCACCGCCGAGCGGGCACGCGGCGTCGTGGGCGCGACGACGGGCAATCACGGCCTCGGTCTCGCCTTCGCCGGGCGGCACCTGCGCGTGCCCGTCACCATCTGCGTGCCGTGCGGCAACAACCCGGAGAAGCACGCCGCGCTGCGCGCGTGGGGCGCCACGGTGATCGAGGAAGGTGACGATTACGATGCGGCCGTGGGAGTGGCCAGGCGCCTGGTGGAGTCCGAGGGGCGCGTGCTCGCGCACTCCACCAACAACGTCAACGTGCTCGCCGGCGCGGGCACCATGACGCTGGAGATCCATGAGCAGCTCGGCGACAGCGATTCACTCGATGCGCTGATCATCGCCATCGGCGGAGGCTCGCAGGCGGTCGGCGCCCTGACCGTCGCGAGAGCGGTGCGGCCCGGGCTGCAGGTCATCGGCGTCCAGGCGGCCGGCGCGCCCGCAGCGCACGACGGGTGGCACGCCCGTGAGCCGCGGAGCACCGAGCGCGCGGCCACCTTCGCCGAAGGCGTGGCTACCCGCTCGACCTATCCGCTCACCTTTCCGGCGCTGCTCGACGGCCTGGCGGACTTCGTCACCGTGACCGATGCCGAGATCGCCGATGCCGTGCGCACGATTCTCTCCGCGACTCACCACCTCGTCGAGGGAGCCGGGGCCATGGGCTTCGCCGCTGTCCGCAAGCTGGCCCCGCGCCTCCAGGGCAGGCGCGTCGGCATCATCTTCTGCGGCGCCAACATGGACACGGCCGTCCTGCGGCGAATCCTGAACCACGAGCTCTGACCACGGGCCCGCGCGACGCGCTCAGCTCACCTTGCGCGTCTTCTTCTTCAGGAAGTCCATGAGGATGAACTGGCCGAGCGTCATCGTCGTCGTGAAGTAGGCCTTGCCGCGACTGATCTCGCTCATCCGCTTCACGAACTCCACCAGCGCGCGGTCGCGGGCGAGCATGAAGGTGTTGATGACGATCCCCGACCGGCGACACGCAGCGACTTCCTGCAGCGTGCTCGCGATCACGGTCGCATCCAGCCCGAACGAGTTCTTGTAGATCCGGCCGTCCGACATCGTGAGCGCGCTCGGCTTGCCGTCCGTGATCATGATGATCTGGCGCATGTCCTTCTTCTGCGCCATCAGCAGCCGCCGGGCGAGCTTGAGCCCCTCCGCGGTGTTCGTGTGGTACGGCCCCACCTGCGCGCCGGCCAGCGTCGCCAGCGGGATCTCCTCGGCGGAATCGTGGAAGAGCACGACCTTGATCGTGTCGCCGGGGAACTGGGTGCGGATGAGATGGGTGAG
>DASTGQ010000330.1:0-5521 GCA_035718985.1 Gemmatimonadaceae bacterium | reverse complement strand
CGAGCGAGTGCTCAACCCGCTGCAAGGGGTGAGCACGCTCGCCAACCTCGTGAAGGGCACGGGGGCCATCACGCCCGGCTTCGGGGTGCGCTACCTCTCACCGGTCGGGCCGATCCGCGTGGACCTCGGCTTCAATCCATCGCGCGCCGAAAAGCTTGCCGTGGTGACGGAGCTCGAGGAGAACGGCAAGCGGGTCATCATCCCGCTCGAGACGCCGCGGCTCTACGACGCCACGGGCTCGGGAACGAGCGGGATCCGCGGCCTCCTGAACCGGCTGACGCTGCACCTCTCCATCGGCCAGGCATACTGATGGCTCGCCGGCTCTTCCGCCTGCTGGTGGTGCTGAGCGTGATCGCCGTGCTGGCCGTGGCGGCGGTGTGGGTGATGACCAACACCGACTTCGGGCGCGAGCGCGTTCGGCGGTTCGCGCTCGGCGCGCTGCAGGGCGCGACCCACGGCATCGTGAAGATGGGTCCCGTGCACGGCAACCTGCTCTCCGGTGCGACCGTGACGGACATCGCCATCAGCGACAGCGCTGGGCGACCCTTCCTCACCGCGGATTCCCTCAGCGCGCGATACGTGCTGCGGGCCCTGATCTCGAAGCGCATCGCGCTCGACAACGTGGTGCTGTACCACCCGCGCGTCGTGGTGGAGAAGCTGCCAGGAGGCGAGTGGAACTACCAGCGGCTGTGGCCCACGTCCAAGCCGACGACGCCGGTGGACACGCTGCCGAGCTGGGGCTCGTGGGTGAAGTTCACCAACGTGACCGTAGTCGCCGGCGACCTCGTCGTGCGCTCGCCATGGCAGCCCCGCACGGGTGTCACCACGCGCGTGCGCGACAGCCTGATCACCGACGCGCTGTCCGGCGGGTCGCGGCTGGCGATCATCCGCGCGCCGGGCGGATTCCAGAAGGTGATCGAGCTGGCGCAATTGAACGGCAGGTTCCCGCTCGTGCGGATCGCCGACCCCGACTTCAAGAACCGGCTCATCCAGGTCGCGGCGATGAGCACGAAGGCCTTTCCCTTCCGGCCGCCGCCGGCGGACATCCGCGCGCTGACGGGCAACTTCGAGTTCAACAACGACTCGCTGTGGTGGAAGGGCGCCGGCGTCAGACTGCCAGCGTCCGACCTGCGCGGCGACGGGATGTACAACATCAGCAACGGCGACATGCGGCTCACGCTCGCGGCGTCGCCGGCGCGGTTCGCCGACTTCAAGTGGCTGTACAAGAACTTTCCCGAGTCGGGCGGCGGGAACCTCGGGCTGCAGATCGCGTGGAAGGGTGCCACGCAGGACTACACCATCCGCAACGCCGACGTTCGCACGGGGAGTGCGCACCTGACGGGCGACGTTGGCGTCACGGTGGCGGACACCGTGTTCTTCCACGATGCCAACGTCCGCTTCACGGGCGTGACGACGAAGCAGATCGAGCAGCTCGTTCCAGGCACGAAGTCGCCTCGCGAGGGAGTGCTCGCGGGACGGGCGAAGTTCGCCGGCACGTTCAAGCGGATGGACCTCGATGCCGACGTCGTCTTCGATGCCTATGGCCGCGGCACGAGCCACGTGCTCGCAGTGGGCGTGCTCGGCATCAACGGCCCGCAGAACGTGGTGAGCGCGCGCAACCTCCGCGTTCGCATGGAGCCGCTGCAGGTGGACCTGCTCAAGGTCATCCTGCCGACGATGCCGATCGGCGGGACGCTGGCCGGCACGATGACGCTGAACGGGAGCGGTGACACGCGCCTCGTGATGTCCAGCCTGGACGTCGTGCACCAGGATGGCGCGAACCGGAGCCACGCGACCGGCGTGTTCGCCGTGCACACGACTGGTCGCCGCTCGCTCGACGTGGATGTGGTGGCGAGCCCGCTCGCGCTGGCCGAGTTGCGGAAGTTCGTGCCCTCCATCCCGTTCATCGGGCTGGCGAGCGGACCGGTGCACGCGCACGGGCCCATCGACGCGCTGGTGGTGGACACGCGCCTCTCGCTGCCCGGAGGGGGCACGTTCGCGCTGAACGGCACGGTGGACTTCCTGTCGAAGGAGCTGGGCTACGACGTCCGCGTCGCGTCGACCGACCTCGATCTGAGTCGCGTGGTGTCGGGAACGCCGGTGACCTCGCTGACCGGTGGCGGAACGGCGCGGGGGCGCGGGTTCAAGCCGGCGACGATGACGTCAGACCTCGCGTTCGCCTTCGGGCCGTCGTCGGTGGACACGATGGCGGTAGACTCGTTGAACGTGCAGGCCACGCTGGCGAACGGGCTGGCGACCGTGCGGCGCGCCGAGCTGCTGGCGGACAAGGCACGGGTGCAGGTATCGGGACAGCTCGGACTCGACGCGTCGCATTCCGGGTCGCTGGCATACTCCGTGGACGTGGACTCGCTCGGTATGCTCTCGCGCTACATCCCGGCACTCGGTGCGGACACCGGTGTCGTGACGCCTCGCCCGCAGCTCGCCGCCGCCATCCTTCGTCGCGCGATGGCCGACTCGGCGCGCATCGACCGGCAGACCGAGGTGGCGCGGGCGATCAGCGGCGCGCCGGCGCCGAGAATACAGGTCGATACGCCGCAGGCGATCCCGCGCGGGCTCGTCGCCGGCGCCCTGCACGCACAGGGCACGATCGCCGGCTCCCTGAATCGGTTCACGCTCGACGGGACGCTCAACGGGACGGGCATCGTGGCGCGTGGCAACGCGGCGCGGCACATCCAGGCGACGTACAGCTGGGTGGACGCGAAGACCGCACACTCGAAGATGAGCGTCGCACTCAGCGCCGACACGGTGAGCGTATACGGCTTCGCGTTCGACAGCCTCGTGACGGACCTGTCGTACACCAAGCCGAACGGCACCGTGGCGGTACGGATCCGCCAGGGCGACCAACGCGACTATGCGCTGCGTGGCGACTTCACGCTCGACAACGCGCGCAACGTGCTGCGACTCGCCGACGTGTCGCTGCGCTTCGACACCACCACCTGGCGCACGACGCATCCGGCCGCGGTCCGCTGGGGCGGGCGGGGGATCGAGGTCGTGAACCTCGAGCTCGTGAGCGGCCCGACACAGCGCATCTACGCCAACGGGCTGTTGCCCACGTCGGGGCCGGCGAACTTCGAGCTCGCGGTGACGAACTTCGACGTGGCGAACATCGCCGACCTGCTGCAGAGCGACCTGCAGGCGACGGGGCGCGTGAGCTTCGATGCGCACGTGCAGGGCACGGGCGAGAATCCGCGGTTGAGCGGGACGCTGTCCCTCATGAACGCGACGTACCAGGGGACGGCCGTGCCGAACATCAGTGGCACCTTCGCCTACGCCGACCAGCGGCTGACAACGAACGCCACGGTGGCGGATTCCACCGGACGCCAGCTCGCGACGATCAACGGGACGATCCCGATCAACCTGGCGCTGAGCGGGGTGACGGGTTCACGCCTGCTGGACCTGCCGATCAACGTGGCACTGGCGTCGGACAGCCTGCCGGTAGACCTGATCCCGAAGTTCACAGGCGTGGTGACGAACGTGAAGGGACGCGCCGTCGGGAACGTGACGGTGGGCGGCACGCTGAAGCATCCGGTGATGAACGGCACGTTCACGCTGACGGGCGGGCAGTTCACCCTCGCCGCCACGGGCGCGACGTTCCGCAACGTGAACGGCCACGTGCGAATGACCGGGGACTCGGTATTCGTGGACTCGGTGACCGCGCTGGCCGGTGGCCCGATCCGGCTCAGCGGCACGCTCGCCATCGGCAACTGGCGCGAGCCGACGTTCAACCTGTTCCTCACGGCGCAGAGTGCGCTCCTGCTGGACGACAAGCGCGGCAAGGTTTACGCGAGTGCGGGCCTGCGGGTCTCCGGGCCGATCACGAACGCGTACGTGAGCGGCCAGGTCACGGTCAATCATGGCGTGATCTACATCCCGGAGTCGACCGGGAAGAACCTCGTGTCGCAGGGCGATCCCGCGCTGTTCGCCGTGCTCGACACGTCGCTCGCGTCGCAGCGCGACATCTTCCCCGCACAGTCGTCGCTGTTCAAGAACCTGCGCGTGGACGTGGACCTCGCGGTGCAGCGGAACACCTGGGTCCGCTCGCGCGACGCCAACGTGGAGCTGTTCACCGACGGTCCAATCCGGGTGAGCGTCGTGGGGGATGCGCTGACGCTCGTGGGTGCGGTGGATGCCGACCGGGGCGAGTACACCTTCCTCAGCAAGCGCTTCCAGATCAAGCGCGGTTCGGCGCTGTTCATCGGGTCGCCGGACCTGAATCCGACGCTGCAGATCACCGCGGAGTACGTGGTGAAGCAGCCGACGGGCGCGACGAACATCCAGGTGCTCATCGGCGGCACGCTCAAGAACCCGCGTCTCTCGCTGACCAGCGACGCGCAGCCGCCGCTCTCGCAGAGCGACCTGCTGAGCTACCTCGCGTTCGGATCGAGCTCGGGGTCGCTGCTGCAGTTCAACCAGACGTCGCTCACGCAGGGCGGGAACCTGATCAACGTGGCGAGTGCCCGGCTGGCCGGCGTGGCGCTCGGCGAGGCGCTGAACCAGGTGGAAGGCGACGCAGCGCGATCTCTGGGCGTGGACGTGTTCAACATCACGCCGGGCGACACGCCCACGCTGGCTGGCCAGAGCGGGTTCCAGCAGTTCATCACCGGCACGGAGATCGAGGCGGGCAAGTACCTGAACCCGAACACGTTCGCCACGGTGATCGCAACGCCGGGCGCGCTGGCGCTGAACAACAGCGGCAACAAGGCACCCCCGGGTGTCTCGCTCACGCACCGCACATCAAAGGGCTACCGGTACGAAGTGACGTACGGGCCGCGATACCTGCTCAACCCGCCGACGCTGAGCGGGCAGACGGTGTCGGGCATCGGACAGTTCGGGGCGTTCCTCATCAGGGAGTGGAGGTTCTGATGGAACTGCCGGGCAACGGCGAGTACGCGGGTAACCGCGGTACCACGTACCAGGACTGGCATGCTGGCCCCAGCAATTCGGGGCGCGTGTGGATGAATCGAGGTGCCATTGCCTGTCATCCCGCACTCGCGAAGCGAGTGTCGGGATCCGCGGTCCTCGCAGCGTGGCCGGCCTCGACGCCCGGACGGTGGCTCCCGACACGGCTTCGCCCTGCGGGATGACAGCTGCCGGTGCGGCGACGGCAAGCTGGTGATGCGGCACTCAGGGCGCTCATGGCCGACTCCCGGACCATGGATGAGCTGGTCGCGCTCGAACGGTCCGCCGCCGAGGGAGCCGTGAGGAGCGCGGAGCCGTCCATCCGCAACGTTGAGTGCCCGATGCAGAACTCCGAGTCAGCCGTGCACGACTCGGAATCACCGATGCAGAGCTCCGAGTCACTCATCCGCAACTCCGAGTCATCAATGCAGAACTCGGAGTCACTCGTCCGCAACTCCGAGTCACCGATGCAGAACTCCGAGTCACCTTTGCGGAACTCGGAGTCTGCCGTCCGCAACTCGGAGTCTGCCGTCCGCAACTCGGAGTTGTCTGTTCGCAACTCGGAATTGTCTGTTCGCAACTCGGAGTTGTCTGTTCGCAA
>DASTGQ010000329.1:0-13881 GCA_035718985.1 Gemmatimonadaceae bacterium | reverse complement strand
AAGGAGGACGTCGCGCTCACGCCGCTGGCGATGCCGATGCTCGCGGGTCCGGGGGCGATCTCGACGGTGATGGTGCTGTCGGGACAGGCGCGGGAGACGCCGCAACTGATCGCCGTGTACGGGTCGATCGTGCTCACGATCGCGATCTCGTGGCTGACCCTGCGCGTGGGTGAACGGCTCGTGCTTCGGATGGGCCAGACAGGCATTCGCGTGATGACCCGCATCATGGGCCTGCTGCTCGCAGCGATCGCGGTACAGTTCGTGATCACGGGAGTGCGCGAGGCGATGGGCGCGTAGCGACGAGCGCCACCGGGCTCATCGCCCTGCTCCAGACGCTCGTCCATGTTCATCTCCGACTTCGCGATCCGGCGCCCGATCATCACCGTCGTGGTGATGATCGCGCTGGTGGTCTTCGGCCTCGCCTCGCTCTTCCGCCTGGAGACGGACGAGTTCCCCGAGCTCGATCAGCCGATCGTCTTCATTGGCGTGGCGTACCCGGGAGCGGCGCCGGACGTCGTGGAGCGCGAGGTGGTGACGCGCCTCGAAGACAAGCTGTCGGGCATCAGCGGCGTGGACAAGATGAATTCCACCGCCACCGACGGCTTCGCGCAGATCGTCGTGCAGTTCGTGTTCTCCAAGGACGTGAACCAGGCGACGCAGGACGTGCGCGATGCCATCTCGGCGGTGCGAGCGCAGTTGCCGCAGGAGATCCTCGAGCCGGTGATCGCGCGGTTCGACCCGAACGCGCTCCCCATCGTCTCCCTCGCCCTCACCTCGAGCTCGCTCTCGACGCCGGAGCTGACCGCGCTGGCGGACCAGCGGATCGCCGATGAGTTGCGCGCGATCGCGGGCGTGGCCCAAGTGAACGTGGTGGGGGGCGACAGTGCACAGCTCAACATCGACGTAAAACCCGCCGCGCTCGCGGCGACGGGGGTCGGGATCGATCAGGTGGTGAACGCCGTGCGCACGCAGAACCTCGCGGCGCCGGTCGGGCAGGTGACGACCTCGCTCCAACAGCGGGCGATCCGCCTGGAAGCGCGCCTGCAGCGACCGGAGGATTTCGCCGGCATCGTCGTGGCGCAGCACGCCGGGCAGCTGGTGCGGCTAGGCCAGATTGCGGACGTGGAAGCGGGTGCCGCGGAGCCGACGTCGGCAGCGCTCTACAACGGCGCGCCGGCGATCGGCCTCGACATCGTGAAGTCGCGCGAATACAGCACGACGGCGGTGAGCGACGCCGTCAACAAGCGCATCGCCGAGCTGGTCCCGACGCTGCCGCCGGGCACGCGCATCGAGATGGTCCGCGACGCTGGCACGCGCGTCCGCCACTCGGTGCGCAACGTGGAAGAAACGCTGATCGAAGGCGCGCTCCTCACGGTGCTCGTCGTCTTCCTGTTCCTCAACTCGTGGCGCTCGACCGTCATCACGGGGCTGGCGCTGCCCGTCTCGGTACTCACCGCCTTCGCGCCGCTGCTCATCTTCGGCTTCACGCTGAACGTGATGTCGCTCATGGGACTGTCGCTGGCGATCGGGATCCTGATCGACGACGCGATCGTGGTGCGCGAGAACATCGTCCGTCACGTGGAGATGGGGCGCGACCACGTCACGGCGTCGCACGAGGGAACGGACGAGATCGGGCTCGCGGTGACGGCGACGACGTTCTCCATCGTCGCCGTGTTCGTGCCGGTGGGCTTCATGCCGGGCATTTCCGGCCAGCTGTTCAAGCCCTTCGCGCTCACGATCGCGAGCGCGGTGCTCGTGTCGCTGTTCGTTTCCTTCTCGCTCGATCCGATGCTCTCGGCCTACTGGCCCGACCCGCAGCTCGAGGCGCACGAGCGTCGCAACGCGGTGGCTCGCGCGCTCGACCGGTTCAACGCGTGGTTCGACCGGCAGTCGCGGCGGTACACCCGCGTGATCGCGTGGGCGCTGGACCATCGCTGGTGGATGGTGGCGATCGCCGCTGCGTCCTTCGTCGCCGCGATCGTGGTGCAGGCCCTGTTCGGCGGGTTCGGCTTCACGCCGGTCAGCGACAACAGTGAACTGAACGTGGCCGTCGAGACGCCGCCGGGCTCCAGCCTGGACTACACGACGCTCAAGGCGGAGGAAGTGGGGCGCATCGTGCGCGCGCACAACGAAGTGCAGTACACCTACACGACGATCGGCAGCGCCTCCGGCTCGGGCGCGGTGGATGCCGCCACGGTCTACGTGCGTCTGGTGCCGAAGCACGACCGGTCGATCAGTCAGGACGCCTGCGGGCAGGTGATCCGTAAGGAAGTCGCGCGCGTGGCCGGGGCCAACGCGTACACCTTCGCCGCGGGCGGTTTCGGAGGGAACCAGAAGCAGATCCAGCTGCAGCTCCAGGGTCCTGACGCAACGACACTGACGCAGCTCGCCGAGCAGATCGCCGACTCGGTGCGACGCGTGCCGGGAGCGGTGGACGTGGGACTCTCGACCAAGGGCCAGAAGCCCGAGATCGAAGTCAAGGTGGACCGCGGCCTCGCGGCGAGCCTCGGTGTCAGCCTGGGTCAGCTTGCCACGTCGCTTCGCGTGGCGTTCGCTGGCGTGGACGCCGGCACGTGGGTGGACCCCGCCGGCATCTCGCGCTACGTGCACGTCCGGCTCGCGCCCGAGTCACGACAACAGGCGAGCGACCTGGCGCAGCTGCCGATCATGGTGGCTGGTGCCGGCGCGCCGGGTTCCTTCGTGCCGCTGACGCAGATCGCCACCATCACGCCAAGCGAAGGGCCGGCGCAGATCGATCACTACCAGCGCAAGCGGGTGGTCACCATCGGTGCCAACGTGCTCGGCGGCTCCATCGGCAACGTCTCGCGCGACGTGATGAGCCGGGTGAACAAGGTGGCGCTACCACCGGGCTACGAGATCACCGAGGGAGGCCAGGTCGCGAGCCAGAACGAAGTTTTCGGGAGCATCTTTACCTCGCTCGGGGTGGCAGTGATGCTGATGTACCTCATCCTCGTGACCCAGTTCAGCAGCTTCCTCGATCCGCTGGCAATCCTCGTTTCCCTGCCGCTCTCGCTCATCGGCGTGGTGGTGGCGCTGCTCGTGACGCGCGACACGCTGAACATCATGAGCCTGATCGGCGTGATGATGCTGATGGGGATCGTGGCGAAGAACGCGATCCTGCTCATCGACTTCGCCAAATGGGCACACACGAAAGAGGGGCTGCCGTTGCGGGAGGCGCTGATCGAAGCGGGCCGGATCAGGCTGCGGCCCATCATGATGACGACGCTGGCGCTGATCGCCGGCATGGTACCGGTCGCGCTGGGCTATGGCGAGGGAGCCGACTTTCGTGCGCCGCTGGGCCGTGCCGTCATCGGTGGGGTGGTGGCGTCCACGGTGCTCACGCTCGTCGTGATCCCGACGGTCTACGAGATCATGGAGCAGTGGCGTGCGCGGCTGCTGCGGCGATTCGGACTCGGCGCGCACGACGCGCCCGTCCTCAGTCCAGCCGGCGCAGAAGCCCATGCCGATGACTGAATCGCACGTCATCGGGGCGTCGACCGCACCGCAGCCCGTCGGCATCCCGTCGCCGCTTGCCCACCGCCAGGTACTGGTCGCGTTCAGTGGCCTGCTGCTCGTGCTGCTCCTCGCCGCGCTCGACTCCACCATCGTCTCCACGGCGTTGCCGACCATCGTGGGCGAGCTCGGGGGACTGGAGCACCTCGCCTGGGTGGTGACCGGCTACCTGCTGGCGCAGACGATCGTCACGCCGATCTATGGAAAGTTCGGTGACCTGTACGGCCGCAAGCTGGTGCTGCAGTCGGCGATCGTGCTCTTCCTCGTCGGCTCGGCGCTGTGCGGCATGAGCCGGAGCATGACGCAGCTCATCCTCTTCCGCTTCGTGCAGGGACTGGGTGGCGGCGGATTGAACGTCACGACGCAGGCCGTGGTCGGCGATATCGTGTCGCCACGCGAGCGTGGCCGTTACCAGGGGATCTTCGGCGCGGTATTCGGCCTTGCGAGCATCGCCGGCCCGTTGCTCGGTGGCTACTTCACCACGCACCTGTCGTGGCGCTGGATCTTCTACGTCAACCTGCCGCTCGGCATCGTCGCACTCGTCGTGCTCGCGGCCACCCTGCCCGCGCAGTCGCAGCGCCGGTCTCACGCCATCGATTATGCCGGCGCTGGCCTGCTCGCGGTCGCGCTGAGCGGCATGACGCTCGTCGCCGACGTGGGGGGCACGGCGTTCCCGTGGTCGTCGGGGCTGGTGCTCGGCCTGATCGCCGTCACGACCGTCGGGCTCGTCGGCTTCGTGCTCGTCGAGCGCCGTGCACAGGAGCCCGTGCTGCCGCCGCACCTCTTCGGGCAGCGAACGTTCAGCGTGACATCGCTGATCGGGCTGATCGTCGGCTTCGCGCTCTTCGGGTCGGTGACGTACCTGCCGGTCTACCTCCAACTCGTGAAGGGCGTGGGACCGACGCAATCGGGGCTCGAGATGCTCCCGATGATGGGCGGAATGCTGGTGACGTCCATCGTCTCCGGACAGCTCATCAGCCGCACCGGGCGCTACAAGCTCTTTCCCGTCGTCGGCACCGCGGTGATGAGCCTGGGGTTGTTCCTGCTGTCACGGCTGACGGTGGCGAGCAGCACGTGGATGGCATCGCTCGACATGCTGCTGCTGGGACTGGGCCTCGGGCTCGTGATGCAGGTGCTCGTGATCGCCGTCCAGAACGCGGTGGACTACGCCGACCTCGGTGTCGCGACGTCGGGCGCGACCCTCTTCCGGCTCGTCGGCGGCTCGCTGGGCACCGCGGTGCTCGGTGCGATCTTCGCCCACCGCCTGAGCGTGAACCTCGCGCGGCTGCTGCCGGCCGGCGCCAGCGGTGCACCGATCGGCGGCGGGATGACGACGGCGGCCCTGGCCCGCATGCCCACCGCGGCGCGCTCGGCATACCTGCAGGCGTTCACCGCGTCTCTCAGCACGGTGTTCCTCGTCGCCACGGTCGTCTGCGCGACAGGATTCATCCTCGCGTGGCTCCTGCCGGAGCGGCCGCTGCGGGAGACGATCGCGGCGTCCGCCGGCGATGCAGGGACGGAGAGCGGTGGTGCCTTCGCGCGGCCGATGGACGAGTGCGTGAGCGAGGCACAGCTGGTGGACGCCTTCTCTCGACTGGCGGATCGTCAGGTGCAGCGCCGTCACATCCAGACTGTGATCCAGCGCGCCGGAGAGACGCTCACCCCGCTGGCGGCGTGGCTCCTGGTTCACGTGGAGCGTGATCCCGCTGCCGATCCCGTGGAGCTGGCAGCGACGCACCGCATTTCCCTGGCGCGTCTCGGGGAGGCGATGGCCGAGCTTCGCGCGCGTGGTCTGCTCGCCGGGACGGGGTCGGACGCGCATGCGTTCGGGCGGATAACCGACGCGGGGTGCGACGTGCTCGGCCGGCTGGTGGCGGCTCGCCGCGAATACCTGGCGAGACTGGTGGCGGAATGGAATCCCGGGAGCGAGAATGCGGCGGAGTACCTCCGGACCAGCGTTCGCGACATGATCGCCGATGTCCGGCGACCCGCGTAGCCGAAACGCCCATGGCCCAACCCGTCGACGCCCCAACGCCGCAGTCGCTCGCCGATCTCGTGGCGCGCTGCGACCAGATCAACCGCTACGAGACGCAGCTCACGGCCGCGGAGGAGTCGCGCGTCGCGGCACTGGCGTCGGGCATCCTCGTCATGCGCAACGTGCTGGAGCTGGAGCTGGTGGACGCCGCGAAATTGCCCGTGCATCAGGGACGCATCCAGCACTGGGCGTTGACCGGGAGCCACCTTCGCGAAGCGGAGACGCCGACCATCCACGCGCTGCGCGGCATGCTCGCGCTCGACGAACACGAACAGGTGAAGGTCCTCTCGCAGCGGAAGTGGGGCGGCCACTGGGGCTCGGTATCGCTCTGGAAGAGCGGCGTGCACGGCCTCACGGCCGCGATGATGCTGGAGTACCTCGCGCGACTGGTGCGCCTGGCGCAGCAGCGCGCGCCCGAGGCCGCGCGCAAGCTGCTCGCACGCAGTGAAGCGTTGGCGGCGACGCGCGACCTCATGGACGAAGGTCCACGCCCGCGCGGCTGACGCCGACTCAGCGGCGCCCCTCACGTCCCGTGGTACCGCGCCCCAGATTGCGCAAAGCATCTCGACTGCTCCTCATCACACCCCCCAACCGCGTCATGTCCATCCTCCGTACCGTCGGCCGCACATCTTCGCTCCCCGTCGTGCTCACGCTGTGTGCCGCCCTGCCCTTGGCGGCCCAGCAGACTGCCGGCGCGTCCATGCCGGGCTACTCCGCCAGCGCGGCAGCAGCCGAGCGCGTGCTGGAGTCCGACGCCATCGCGCGTCCCGATCCCGCGCGGGCCCGTGCACATTCCCGCACGCTGTCGGCCGAAACGCACGTGTCGGGGACGCCGTCGCAGGAACGCACGCGTGACTACGTGATCGCGCAGATGAAGGCGATGGGGCTGGAGACGGAGGTGCGACGCTACGACGTGTTCATGCCGCATCCCACATCGGTGCGGGTCTGGCGCATGGCGCCGGCGATGACGGAACTCACGCTCGCCGAACCAGCCGTGAAAGGCGATCCGACCTCGGCGCTCCCCCAGTACCTCACGGTGAACGGCTACAGCGGACAGGGCGATGTGACGGCCGATGTCGTGTACGTCAACTACGGCCTGATCGAGGATTACGCACAGCTCGACTCGCTCGGCATTTCCGTGAAGGGAAGGATCGTCGTGGCACGCTATGGCCGGTCGTTCCGCGGCATCAAGGCGCGCGAAGCGGAGAAGCACGGCGCCGTCGCCATCCTGATCTACAGCGATCCAGAGGATGACGGCTATGTACGCGGAGACGTGTATCCGAACGGCCCGATGCGCAACCGGAACGGCGTGCAGCGCGGCAGCGTGTTGAACGTTGACGGCGATCCCGCCACGCCGGGCTACGCGGCAAAGGCGGGCGCGCCGCGGATTCCCGAGAGTCGGATGGAGATCCCGCACATTCCCGTGGTGCCGATCTCGTACGGCAACGCCGGTGAGCTGCTGGACGGGCTGCGCGGTCATGACGGCCCGCAGAGCTGGCAGGGTGGATTGCCGTTCCGCTATCACGTGGGCCCCGGCCCGGTGCGCGCGCGCGTGCGCGTGACGGATGACCGCGCGACGCACGGCACCAAGCCGATCTACGACACCTTCGGCATCGTGCGTGGCAGCGAGTTCCCGGACGAGCTGGTGATCGTCGGCGGGCATCGCGATGCCTGGGGACCCGGCGCAGCTGACAACGTCAGCGGGACGGTGAGCGTGCTCGAGGCCGCGCGCGCCGTGGCGGAAGCAGTGAAGGCCGGCCATCGCCCCAAGCGCACGATCGTGTTCGCGACGTGGGATGCCGAGGAATGGGGGCTGCTCGGCTCCACGGAGTACGTGGAGGACGACTCGCTGCGCCTGATGCGCGGAGGCGTGGCGTACCTCAACCAGGATGTCGCTGCACAGGGTGCGCGCTTCGGCGGCGGCGGCTCGCCGTCGCTGCGTCCAACGCTGCGCGACATCGCTCGCGCCGTGCCCGACCCGAACGGCAAGGGGAGCGTGTACGCCGAGTGGCGCCGTGCCTCTGCGGTAGCTGACAGCGCCGAGCCGGCAATGGGCGATCCGGGCGGTGGATCCGACTTCGCCGGCTTCTACAACCACCTCGGCATGCCGATCGCCGAATGGGGCTTCGGCGGTCCCGGCGGCGTGTACCACTCGCAGTACGACGACTTCACCTGGATGAGCAAGTTCGGGGATCCGGGCTTCGTCTATCATGCGGCGGCGGCGCGCATCGCGGCCGGGATGGCGCTGCGCATCGCGAACGCGGAGATCCTGCCGTACGACTACGTGGAGTTTGCGCGCACCATGCAGACGTACCTGCCGGCGATTGATCGTGCGCTGGCGAGTCACAAGTGGAGCGGCTCGACCGGTGCGTTGCGCCAGGCATTGAGCGACATGGAGCGCGAGGCGGGGCAGTTCGCCGCCGCGCGCGCGGACGCCCTCGTGCCGGGCGCATTGACGCGCCAGCGCGAACAGGCCGTGAATACGGCTCTGCTGGGGGTGGAGCGCGCGCTCACGCGCCCCGAAGGCCTGCGGACGCGGCCCTGGTTCCGCAACCTGATTTACGTCGCCGACGAGAACAATGGCTATGCGAACATGGTGTTTCCGTCGGTGAACGAGGCGATCCGCGCCGGCGACGAACAGCTGACGACGCGGGAGCTCGCCGACCTCGCCCAGCGCTTCGAGGCGGCGACGCGGGCCATTGCCGCAGCGCGAGCGGCGCTGCAGTAGCACCAACCGGCTGGACGAACGGGCGCGTGCGGGCGAAGGCAGCCGTTGCGGCTGAGCCCGCGCGCCATCCCGTGGGAACGGCTATTGCGCAGCCGCGAAGGCGTTGCAGCACGGGAGATTACCGGTGGCGCAGACAGACGGAACGACCGAGGCGACGATCTCGCGTCTCTCGACCAACGAGCGGCTCGCGCTCCAGGACTACGCGGCAAAGGCGACCTGGCCGGCAGGCTTCCAGATCTACGAGCGGGGCACCAGCGCGGACGGCGTGTTCATCGTGGCGCGGGGACGTGTGGTGCTGCGAAGCCGCGTGCGCGCGGGTCGCGGATTCGTGCCATGGGTGGCCACGCCGGGCGAGACGTTCGGCGCCGAAGGACTCTCGCGTAGTGGTACCTACGCCACGGACGCCCGCGCGGATGAGGAGACGGACACGCTCTTTCTCAGCAGCGCGAAGCTGCGCGCCTTCATCCGGGAGCAGCCGGCGCACGCGCTCGCCGTCGTGGGGCAGGTGATGGCGGAGCGCACCGCGCTGCTGGAGAAGCTGCGCGAGCTGACGACGCTGTCGGTGGAGCAGCGGCTCGTCGCCGCGCTGCGGCGCATGGCCTCGCACGACAGCTTCAGGCGAAGCGACGGCCGCATCGAGTTGTGCAGCGCGCGGTACCGGCTGCTCTGCGAGCTGGTGGGCGCGACGCGCGAGTCGGTCTCGCTCGTACTCGGCCGACTCACGGGTGAGGGGCTCGTGGAGCGCGTCGGGAGCACGCTCTACGTGACCCCCAGTGCGAGCCTGTTCGAGCGACTGGGTGGTACGGGCGAGGAGACGCTGCTCGTCGCGGGGCTCGCCGACGTGGCGGCCGGCACCAACGCCGTGCAGTAGGCGGCGGGGCACGACCCGGCCGCCGCCGGATGCTGCCAGCCTTCGTCATGGTGCTCCTCGTGGGCGCCGGCGCCGCGTGGCGTGCGCTCAGTGGCAGGCGCGTGGAGCGCGCCTACCGGGCAGCACACGCGATCGGCGAGGCTGGCGTCGTAGTCGGTGCAGAGCCGTTTACGCTGGAGGGGAGCAGCGGGCGCGCGCTGCTCCTGCTCCATGGGTCCGGCGACACACCCCAGACGCTGCGGTATCTCGGTGAGCGCCTCAGTGCCGCGGGCTATACGGTGCATGCCGAATTGCTGCCGGGCCACGGACGCAGCCCGCGCGAGTTCACGCAGGTGAGCGCCCAACGATACCTGGTGGCGTCACGGCAGGCGCTCGAGACGCTGCGAGCTCGCGCACCGTGGGTGGGCGTCGTGGGGCTCAGCATGGGGGGCGCGCTCGCCGTGCAGCTTGCCGCGGAATGCCCCGAGGTGCGCGTCCTCGTGCTGCTCGCGCCCTACCTCACGCCGCCCCCGTCGGTGCAGTGGGTGACCCGCCTCGCACCCGTATGGGGGCTCGTGCAGCCGCAGATGGCCGGCCGTGGCGAGCGGTCGGTGCACGATCCCGTAGCACGCGACGCAGGCCATGCGTACGGGACCTTTCCGCCACGGGCCCTCCGCGCCCTGATCGAGACGGCGGCAGCGGCGCGTGCGGCGCTGCCTCGTGTCACGGCGCCGACGCTCGTCATCAACTCGCGGGACGACAATCGCATCCCTCCAGCGCTGGCCGACACCGCCACCACGTCGATGCACGCCCCGGTGGAACGGCACTGGGTGGAAGGCTGCGGCCATGTCATCACGGTGGACTACTGCCGGGGCACCGTGGCCGAGCTGGTGCTGGACTTCCTCGCGCGCCACGCGACCTGACGACGCAACGCGCGAGGACTCGACTCGCGTCAGCCAGTGACGCGATCGACGATGGACTCGCCCAGGCCCTTGACTGCCTCGAAGCCCGTCACCACGGCGTTCTGCGCCTGCTCCACGACCTCGGTGGCGACGCGCTTCACACGTGCGGTACCGCCGCGGCGCGAGCTGGTCTTCTTCGCCGCGCCGGACCGCGAGGCGCTGGAGCTCGAAGCGCCACGCTTCATGCCGCTATTCTTCGCGCCACTGCGCTTCATCGTCGAGCGCCTGGTGCCGCCCTTCTTCGCGCTGGTCTTCCTTGCGCCACTGCGCTTCGACGCACTCTTCCTGGCGCCACCCTTCTTGGCGCCACCCTTCTTCGCGGCGCTCTTCTTCGCGGCGCTCTTCTTCGTGCCGGAACGCTTGCTGATTGCCGGCCCGCGCCGCGTGCTCTTCTTCCCCGCGCTCCGCTTCGTGCCGCGGCCTGACTTCTTCGTTGCCATCGCTGCGTCTCCTCCGCCGGAAGTGATCGTGGGTGCTGCGAATGCTATCGGTGCTGCGCGAATCGTGCGTCGCGTTGCGCAAGTTCCGGGCGAACCACGCGCCTCGCACCGCGCAGAAGATGGCAGCCCGGCATGCAGACGGCCAGCATGGGCCCTGCTTGCCCGATGCTCCTCCCACTGCCACCATTGGGTGCATGCAGCCCCTCAACATCGGCCAGCTCACCATCGGGGAGCGCGTCCAGCACGAGCTCCTCGTCCTCGACCGGGTGGAGAAGACCCAAGGCAACGGCGATCCGTTCGTCGTCCTGCGGCTCGGCAACGCGTCGGGGCAGATCGACGTCGCACCCATCTGGTCCAACCAGCGAGGGTGGGCGGAGGGTGCGGACCGCGGACGCGTCGTCCAGGCGATCGGTGAAGTCGGTGTCTACCCCAAGACGGGCAAGCGCCAGATCCAGCTCAGCGGCCCACTGCGCGTGCTTCCCCACGAGCAGGTGGACCTGCACGCCTTCCTGCCACGCATCGCCGGCGACACGACGAAGCTATGGGACTGGGTGGACAAGCGTCGCGCCGAGATCGTGACGCCGACGCTTCGCCAGGTGGTGGATCTGTTCTTTGCCGACGACAACTTCCGGCTCGCCTTCGAGAGGACACCGGGGTCGGTGAATGGGCATCACGCGAAGCTGGGCGGGCTGCTGCTCCATGTGTTCGAGGTGACTTCCATTGCCCGCCAGACGGCGCGCACGATGGGCGCCAACGTGGACCTCGTGGTGGCGGGTGCGCTGCTCCACGACGTGGGAAAGGTCGAGGCGTACACGATCGAGGCCGGGCAGTTCACCAACACGCCGTGCGGCCTCCTGCTCGGCCACGTCGTACTCGGGTGCCTGATGCTCGAGCGGCGACTCGCGGCGCTGGGCGAACCGGTGTGCACCGAGGGACAGCTGCTCGACCTCCAGCACATGATCCTGTCCCATCACGGCTCGCTGGAGTTCGGGAGTCCCGTGCAGCCGATGACCACGGAAGCGGAGATCGTCCACTGGGCCGACGAGGCGAGCGCCAAGGCGAACGACATGATGGAGTCGCTCGAGGATGCCGAGGCGTTCGCGTCGGGGCGGGAGTTCTCCGACAAGCGTCCGTGGCGCGTGGGACGGCGCATCTGGCGCCGCCCCGACGGGACCTGGGTCGAGCCCGGGAGCTGAGGCGCGCGCTCAGCGCGTGCCGAAGGCGGCCCTGGACACCGAGTCGCTGATCCCGCCCGCTGGCCAGGGCGTCTTCCGGGAGTAGGCCTCGCCGAACACCGCCGCCAGCGCGTGCCGGGCGTCCACCGCGCGCACGACGAGGTCGAGGGAGTCGCCCAGCACGAGGGTACGCGAGAAGTCGCGGTAGCGCGCGTACGAATGGAAGAATCCCGACGGGCCCGGACGCGTGAGCTTCCCGAGCAGGATGTCGGGAAGGAACAGGTAGTCGTAGACGTAGAACGCGTTGAGGGTGCGAAGGCGCGGCAGGTCACTCTCGATGATCCCCCGCGGCAGTGATCCATGCTTGCCCCACTGCACGTCGATGGCGGGCGTGCCGTGCCCGCGCCAGTCGGCGTGAAGGATCTTGCCGTGCCAGTACGTCCAGATGTCCGTGGGTGCGCCGGAGGGGGAATAGCCAACCCAGACCACTTCTTCGTCGGTGGGGACAGTGAAGGGAATCCACGAGCCCATCACGTCGTCGCGCCAGAGAAGGTGGTAGGCGATGATGGGCCGGGTGGGATGAAGCACGGCCACGGCGCGATCGAGCGGGAACCATTCATCGCGCTGGAGGTATAGAACGGGCGCCAGTGTACGTGCGAGCCGTGCGCCGCTGTCGGTGGGAGCGAGCGCTCCCGGGACGACGGCCGGAAGCGGGGGAATATGCGGGCGGGGACCGCAGGCGGTCGCAAGACCGAACCCGAAGAGGACGGCCAGGCGCAGGTTAGATCGCAAGACAATGCCCCACTGTGCTTTAGGCTCTTTGGTGGTTACTATTCATCGAAGGGCGGCCCGGCGCCAAAGAACCCGGGCAGGTGCGAATCACTTCCTGGAGGGCCAATGCGCAAGCCGCGCCCGGCTACGTATAACCCAGTGCAAGCGCTCCATCTGATCGCGAACGACCGGAATGGCTCCCCGCTGAGCTGTCCGTCCTGCTCTGGGCAGATCGAACGAACGCCAGATGACTTCCCACCGCCTCCCCGCTCGCAAGTGACATTGCAGTGCCGCGAGTGCGGACGCGTCGCGCGATACATCGCGGGCGCCGCGTAGCACGACAAACGAGGATGACGAGTGCAGATCGGGGCCCTTCAGGCCCCGTTCTGCGTTTTACCCCCCGAGAGATAGCGCCCCGAACCGTGACCTGTGCACAAAACTTGCCCGAATCCTACTGTACGTCCCGCCCCGAGCGCCGGCACGGGCGCGACGGGGCATCACACGGATCGCGTGGGGCGAGTGGCGGTGGCAACGGGTACGGACCACCCTCGAACGCGGGATCAGGCACCAGCTCTGGTAAGAGGTACGGCATGGCTCGCATCAACGGCACGGTGAAGTGGTTCAACGACGCGAAGGGATTCGGCTTCATCTCGCGTGAAGGTGGTCCCGACGTCTTCGTGCACTTCAGCGCCATCCAGGGAAACGGTTTCAAGTCCCTGGCTGAGGGCGACAAGGTGGAGTTCGAGATCGTCCAGGGACAGAAGGGCCCGCAAGCGGCCGATGTGACCAAGATCAGCTGACCCCGCACGGACCATCCCGAGCGCCCCGACGCCAGCTGGCGTCGGGGCGCTCGGGTTTTTTCGCGCATGGACAGGCGATCGGCGCATCCGGCACAGTCGCTGAGGGGCACTCGTCTTGCCCAGCTCCGGTTCATGCAGACGACGCGCGCAAGCCTTCCTGAGCCGATGTACGCCACGCTGGGCCACGAGCTGCCTCGTGGTGCGGGCTGGGTCTTCGAGCCGAAATACGACGGCATGCGCGTCATTGCCGAAGCCACGCCACGCCGCGCGCGCCTCGTGACCCGCAACGGCAAGGAGAAGAGCGAGCAGTTTCCGGAAGTGGTGCTCAGTCTGCGCGAGCTGGCGCGACGTGCAGGCCATCCGCTCCTGCTCGACGGCGAGATCGTGGCGCGAGGACGCCGCGGCCGCGCGCCCGCCGAGGGGGACTTTCAGCAGCTCCAGGCGCGCATGCACTTGCGCGATCACGACGAGATCCTGCGACTGGCCACGACGTCGCCGGTGTCGCTCGTCGTGTTCGACCTGCTGCGCGACGGACGCGCCACCCTGACGGCGCGCCCATGGAGCGAGCGCCGCACGCGACTCGAGG
>DASTGQ010000328.1:0-4029 GCA_035718985.1 Gemmatimonadaceae bacterium | reverse complement strand
CCGAGTTCACCGTGTACCTGCCGGCGCAGCACATGGCGGCTCCCTCCGTATCGCAGGCGCCGGTGCGCGGGCCGGCGCGCGAGGTCGGCCGCACCGTGCTCGTCGTGGACGACGAGGCCGCCGTTCGCGACGTGACGATGCGTGCCGTGGCGCGAGCGGGCTATCGCGTGCTCGGCGCCGCGAGCGGCATCCAGGCGCTCGACTTGCTGGCTGGCGAGCCGGAGCCCGCGGCGGTCCTGCTGCTCACCGACATCATGATGCCCGAGATGAGCGGGCACGAGCTCGCCGCCCGGGTCTCCCAGCGTTTTCCCGCGGTGCGCATTGCCGCCATGAGCGGCTTCTCCGCCGACGAGCTGGCGCGTCGCGGCCACACGCCACTGACGCAGCTGCACAAGCCGTTCACGCTGCCGCAGCTTCTCACCTTCGTGAACGAGGCCTTCGAGGCCCGCGCCGTGGCGTAGCTCGCCGCGGGACCACCCGGTTGCGCCTCGCGTGTCTCCGGGGAAGCTTTCGGCATGATCATCAGGCCACTCCGCGTCGCGGCGTCCGCGCTCGCGCTCCTCGCTGCTGCTGCGTGCGCCCGCACGCCCGTCGTCACCAGCACGCCGGCGCCCGCGCGCCAGGTGGGATACGCCACCGGCGAAGCCGTGGTCGCCGCCATGCACGACCGCTACGCCGGCCGCTGGTACCACACCGTCACCTTCCGCCAGAAAACGTCGCGTCTACGTCCAGACGGCACGTGGGACGTGCAGACCTGGTACGAGGCGCTCGAGCTGCCCGGCCGCCTGCGCATCGACTTCGACCCGGTGAGCGGGGGCAACGGTGTGCTCTACGCGCGCGACAGCCAGTTCGTCGCCGCCAACGGCCGCCTCGTCCGCGCCGAGCCCGGCATCAATGACCTCCTCCTGCTCGGCTTCGATGTCTACGCCAACCCCGTGGCCCGCACCGACTCGCTGCTGCGTCGCCAGGGCTTCGACCTCGCGCGCGTGCACGAGGATTCGCTCGAGGGGCGACGGATGATCGTCGTCGGCGCGCTGGCCGGCGAGTCGCGGCGCAAGCAGTTCTGGGTGGACGCCGACCGACTGCTCTTCGTGCGCCTCATGGAGGCCGACCCGCGCGACTCCATGCGCGTGCAGGACATCCGGTTCGTCAACTACCAGCCGCGTGGCGAGGCCTGGATCTCGCCTCGCGTGGAGATCCATACGGGCGGCAGGCTGGTGTTCTCGGAAGACTACACGGACATCCGCACCGACGTGCCGCTCGACGAGTCCATCTTCGATCCTACCCCGTGGCGCAATCCGAAGAATTGGGTGAAGTGAGGCGAGCTGCGCGACCCTGAAATGACGAACGGCGCCTCGATCGAGGCGCCGTTCGTCCTTCGGTCCTTCGGTCTGTCGGTCTTTCGGTCCTCCGGTCCTCCGGTCCCCCGGTCCCCCGGTCCTACTGCATCGCGACCGTGGCGCTGGTGGCCGAGCCCGTGCGCGTCGTGCCGGTGCTCTTGCTGTCCCAGCATTGCGTCAGATCGTTGAACGGATTCGTGGAGCAGGCGCCCCCCACGTTGTTGAACGGCGCGGTCTGCAGGGAGAGCACCGGCCGCGCGGTGAAGAGCATTCCGTTCGCGTCGCGCATCTCGATCACCGGCTGCACCGTAGACATCACGGCGTACCCACCCGCACCCGTCGACACGTCGCTCGACGAGTTGTTCATGTAGACGTCGTCCCCGTCGACCGAGAGGAAATCGGTGCCGAAGTACGTCACGCGGCCGTCGAAGGAGTTGAACGACACCAGCCCGAGCTGTGCGCCCGAGTGCAGGTTGCAGACGCTCACATAGAAGCGGCCGTCGATCGCGGCACCGCAGTCCGCGCTCGACGTCGAGGCACCGGCATCGATGGCGAGGTTGTTCGTCACGTCGAACGCCGGAGCGCCGTCGGCGAGCAGGGCCGAGCGGATGTTGACCGGGAAGCTGAACGCGTTGGTGGTCGTCGCCGTCATCGTCAGCTCACGGCTCTGGCGCACGCCCGACATCGTGCTCTCCTTCACGTAGCTGCCATCGGACAGGCTGTTCTTGAAGTGGGTGTAGTAGTTCTCGTCCGTCGCCGTGAACGACGCTGAATAGGCGAGTGGCGTCTCGGGCGGAATGATCTCGATCGGGGCGCTCGCCGCATTGTCGGTCGTGTCGTAGTCCGTCGGCGTCACGCCGGTGAGGTATACGCGCACCTGGTGCGAGCCCACCGCGGTCACCTTCGTCCTGAAGGCGCACGACACCGTGTGCCCCGCATCGATCCAGATGCCGCGCGCCTGGTCCGCGAGCTGACCGTCGATCTGCAGCATGCAGTCGGCGCGGGCGCCCATGTCGCCATTCCGCTCCGAGACAGTCGCGACCACGTTGACCGGGAAGCCCGCGAGACCCTTGGCGGGCACCGCGATGCCATCCACCGCCACGTCGGGACGGCGCTTCACCAGCACCGTGTCCGTGACGACGTCGGTCCGGTTGCCATCGATCCCGCTGATGTTGGCCTGGAGCTGGATGGCCGTATTCTCAGCCAGCTGCGGCACGAACGAAGACCAGTAGCCGCCACCGCGACCCTCGAAGTTCCTCGTCGCCGTCGGCTTGCCCGTCGGCGAGAGGATCTTCATCTGCATCTTGCGGAGCGTGCCCGGGCCCGAGGCGGCATCGATGTCACCCGTGGACGCTTCCACGAGCACGTTGCCGTCCTTGCCGAGCAGGGCGCGGGCCTGCAGCGACGCCGAGCCTGAACGGCCCGTGGCGGGCTTGGCGCCCACGTCGCTGTACTTCAGGCGATTGGGGTGGAACTGCGGCCGCTGAGCGGCCATGGGCTGAACGCTGCCAATGACGAGAAGGGCGGCCAAGGCAGCGGGAGTCGACATCCGGATAGTCATGAGGAAATTCCTCGCGAGGGACGCGGGAAATATCGACCTCAGCCATGCGGAGACCTGTGACCAGTGTCACGAATTGCCGAAAATTTCGCCCAGTTTGTCCAGAATTTTCGGTGGTGTATTATGCAAATACACCGGGCGTTTTGCGACCGGGCAGTTGGGCCGCTCCATCGAGCTAGCTCGCCCGTCCGGCCACAGCCTTCAGCTGCTCCATCAGCTCCACCGGATCGCTCGTTGGCGTATCGCACGCGTAGGCCCGGCAGACATACGCTGTCGGCTCGCCCGCATCACGCCCTGCCAGCAATGCGATCCCTTTGGCCGCCTTGCCGCGCCCACCCGCCAGCACCATGGACGGCACGTACCGGCCGGCCACGACGCCAGCCAGTGTACCGAACGCCTCGTCCGACGGGTTTCCGGCGATCGCGACCTCCACCGCACCGCGCACCGCCAGGTCCGCTGCACCGAGCGCATGGCCGAACGCCGTCGGGTAGCGGGCCATCGGCTCGGCCACCGTCTCCAGCAGGTAGCGCGCACGCGCCCTGTACCCGTCGTCGTCGAACAGGTCGCCGAGCACGAGCAGCAGCTCGGTCGCCAGCGAGCTGCCGCTCGGGATCGCATTGTCCGTCACGTCGCGCGGGCGCGTCACCAATGCTTCCGCATCCGACGCCGTGTCGAAGAAGGCCTGGGCCTCCTCATCCCAGAAGCGCGTCATGATGGACTCCGCCAGCGCGCGCGCCCGGTCCAGCCACTGGCGCTCGAACGTGAGCTGGTAGAGCGCCACCGCGCCGAGTGCCACAGCGGCGTAGTCCTCGAGGAAGCCGGGGATGCGTGCCTCGCCGTTCTTGTATGAACGCAGCACGCGGTCCGGGCGCACGAGCGACGAGAACAGGAACTCGCCGTTGCGCACGGCCAGCACGCGCAGCTCCTCCGCGCCGAACGCGCGCGCCGCGTCGGCGAGCGCACGCAGCATGAGGCCGTTCCAGCTGGCGAGGATCTTTTCGTCGCGCGCCGGACGCATGCGCTGCTCGCGCGCATCGTAGAGGATGCGGGTCGCCCGCTCCACCGCCGAGCGCAGCTCCGGTTCAGTCACGCCCTGCGCCTGCGCGACGGCCGCGGGATCGTGCGGCACGT
>DASTGQ010000327.1:0-2206 GCA_035718985.1 Gemmatimonadaceae bacterium | reverse complement strand
CGACGAGGAGCAGCGGAATGAGCAGGCGGGAATTCATTGGACGGAACCAGAACGAGGCGCGAGTCGGGTGCGAGCGCGCGTCCGCTCACACATCCAACCGGCAGGCAAGTTATCAACAACAGGACGAAGAGGCAACTTGAACCGTCACACAGAAGTTGTGATGGTTATTACACTTGCGCGGTGATCACGAATCTTCGGAGTGTGTTCGGTTTGGCGATCCGAATCGCTTGCGAAAAATTTCACAAGCGCTAGATTCCGCCTCGCGATGACAGGCATTCCGGGCGGGGAAAAGCAGGGCCGGAACGGCCCCAGGCACGACCCCGACAAGGGCACCTCGGTGGGCGAATACGCAGGGCTCGGCATCCAGTTCGCCGCGTCCATCGTCGTCTTCCTCTATGTCGGACAGTGGCTCGACCGGAAGCTCGGCACTGCACCCTGGTTGCTCCTCGTGGGCGTCTTCCTCGGCGCGGGAGGCAGCTTCTACAGCATGTATCGCAAGTTGATGGCGGCACAGGCCCGCGAGGACGCGGCCCGGGCCGAGCGACGGAAGGACGGGCAGCCGTGAAGAGCCGGCCCTTCGGGCGCGGGCTGGCGCTCTACGTGCTGGCGTCGGCGGCGGCCATCGTGGTCGCCGCGCTGGTGTTCGTGATGGTGTACGGCGGGGCGGCGGAACGGCGCGCGATCGTGATCAGCGCCATCGTCGCCCTGGTGGTGCAGGGGATTGCCTGCGCCGTCGCGCGGCTCATGGCCCGCGGGGGCGATGGCATCGCCGGCTGGACGCTGGGGGCGGTGATCTGTCTCGTCGCCATCTTCGTGTTCGGCTTCGTGAGCCGGGCCCTCGGGCTGCCGTCCAACGCGGCGCTCCTGAGCCTGGCGACGTTCTTCTTCCTGACTGAACTGATCGAGCCGCCGTTCCTCAATTTATGAAGACTGCCGCCCTTCTCCTCGCCCTCGCCGTCGCCGTGCCCTCGCTCGGCGCGCAGGTCCCGACGCAGAGGCCCGACACGTCCGGCCACCGCGCCGCGCCCGCGGCTGCGGCCGCAGCGCAGCACGCTGCCGAGCCGGGCATCTACAAGGGAGTGCCCGAGGATCACCACGGCTGCGAGGAGTTCGCCCCCGGCGACTTCATCACGCCGCACATCACCGATGCGCACTGCCTGGATCTCCCGCGCTTCCCGCGGTTCTGGGAAGCGCACGAAGTCGCGCTGCCGCGCTGGGAGCCGGTGCGCATCGGCAACGTGGCAATCGACTTCTCCCCCACCAAGCACGTCGTGATGCTGCTCGTCGCGGCCCTGCTGTGCTGCATCGTGCTCATCGGCGCGGCGCGCGCGCACGTGCGGCACACGAAGGACATCGGCCGCGCGAAGGGCTTCGCGGCGGGGATCGAGGCGATGGTGCTCTACGTGCGCAGCGAGGTGGGACTCAACAACCTCGGGCCGCATGGCGAGGCCTACGCGCCATTCATCATGGCGCTCTTCTTCTTCATCCTGTTCGCGAACCTGCTGGGCCTGATTCCCTTCGGGTCCACGGCGACGGGCAACGTCTCCGTGACGGCCACCCTGGCGATCATCACGTTCGTCGTCGTGGAGATCGCCGGCATGCGCGCGCAGGGCCTGCGCTATCTCGACACGATCTTCTACTGGAACAAGGATCTGTCGCTGCCCATCCGGATCCCGATGTTCATCATCATGTCGCCGATCGAGGTCGTCGGAAAGATCGCCAAGCCCTTCGCGCTGACGGTCCGCCTGTTCGCCAACATGACGGCCGGCCACATCGTGGTGCTCGCGCTGATCGGCCTGATCTTCACGTTCAAGAGCTACGTGCTCGGCACGGCGCCGCTGCTGATGGCGGTGGCGATCATGATGCTGGAGATCTTCGTGGCATTCCTGCAGGCGTACATCTTTGCACTGCTGGCCAGCGTGTTCATCGGGCAGATCCGGGAGAGCGCGCACTGATGACTGTAGGTGCGTAGGTGCGTAGGTGTGTAGGTGCGTAGGTGCGTAGGTGCGTAGGTGCGTAGGTGGGTCACCCCCATCACCCACCTACCGACCTACCCACCTACAGTTTTCGGCTCGGGACATCGCTCACCCCGAGTCATCGTACCCGATCGAGCGATCGGGGAAGTCCGTTGAGACCCGGGTCTCGCTGACGGACAGCGGTTGCAGGAAGAGCCGCGGGCGCTGAAGTCTCACGATTCAAGTACGCA
>DASTGQ010000326.1:0-2430 GCA_035718985.1 Gemmatimonadaceae bacterium | reverse complement strand
AACTGAGGAAGCGGAGAAGTGAGAAAGCGAGGAAGGTCAGGATCCGCTTCGGTCCTCCGGTCCATCGGTCCATCGGTCCATCGGTCCTCCGGTCCTCCGGTCCATCGGTCCATCGGTCCATCGGTCCATCGGTCCTCCGGTCCATCGGTCCTCCGCACCATTCCGTCCCGTCTGCTAGCTTTCCGTCGTGACCAGCACCCCGCTCAAGATCGGCACGCGCTCCTCCGAGCTCGCGTTGCGCCAGGCGCGCCTGGTGCAGGCGGCGCTCGAGGAGCAGGGGGTGCCGAGCGAGCTCGTCACCTATCGCACCGTGGGCGACAAGCGTCTCGACGAGCCGTTGAGCGCCATCGGCGCGAAAGGGCTGTTCACGAAGGAGCTGGAGCACGACCTCGCGCGCGGCAAGACCCAGATTGCCGTGCACTCGCTCAAGGACCTCCCTACCGACTCGCCCGACGAGCTGGTGGTGGGTGCGGTGCTGGAGCGCGAGGACCCGCGCGATGCGCTGGTGGTCAACGGCCGCATCCTCGTCCAGTCGCTCGATGAGCTGCCGCGTGGCTCGCGCGTGGGGACGTCGAGCCTTCGCCGCCGCGCGCAGCTCCTCGCTGCGCGCCCCGACCTGGACATCGCCGAGCTGCGGGGCAACGTGCCGACGCGGCTCAAGAAGGTGGACGAGGGACGTGTACATGCGGCCATCCTGGCCGCGGCGGGATTGCATCGGCTGGAGGCGCGCCAGCACATCACCTGCTATCTCGACGCTCCGGCGTGGCTTCCGGCCGCGGGGCAGGGCGCCATCGCCGTGCAGATCCGCGGCGACGACGCGGCGACGCGTGAGCTCACCGACGCCATGAACCACGCGCCTACCATGCTCGCCGTCTCGGCGGAACGCGCGTTCCTCGCCGCGCTCGAAGGCGGATGCCAGGTCCCCATCGGCGCGCTCGCCGTCCTGGGTGAGGGCAATGATGGCATGCTGCACGGCATGATCGCCTCCATCGACGGACGGCGCATCGTGCGCGGCAGCATCGAACTCGACCGCGCTGCACCGGCGCTGGGTGGCGTGCGGCTCGCCAATCGGCTGCGCAGCGAGGGCGCCACCGAGATCCTCGAGGGGCTGCGTCGAGCCGACCGGCTGCCCTCGCCACAGCCGGAATGAACGCGTGCGGCTGATCGCGGATTCCATTCTTCACGATGCCTGAATACCCACGCTACCGACCGCGGCGCCTGCGTCGCACCGAGGCGCTCCGCGCGCTGGTGCGCGAGACGCGCCTCTCGCCATCGCAGCTCATCCTGCCGCTGTTCGCGCGCCCCGGTGAGCGCACCCGCCAGCCGGTGGAGAGCATGACCGGCGTGCACCAGACGTCGGTGGACGAGCTGGTGAAGGATGCACGCGCCGCTGCCGACGCTGGCGTGGGGGGCGTGCTGCTGTTCGGGATTCCCGAGCACAAGGACGAACAGGGCACGAGTGCGTGGAATGACGAGGGCCCGGTGCAGCGCGCCGTGCGCGCGCTGAAGGAGGAGGTGCCCGGCCTCGTCGTCATCACCGACGTGTGCATGTGCGAGTACACCTCACACGGCCACTGCGGCGTGCTGGTGAACGGCGAGGTCGACAACGACGCCACGCTCGAGCTGCTCTCGCGCGAGGCGCTGTCGCATGCGCGTGCCGGCGCGGACATCGTGGCGCCGAGCGACATGATGGATGGGCGCGTCGGCGCCATCCGGTTGGCGCTCGATGACGCAGGCCTCACGAACACGGCGATCATGAGCTACAGCGCCAAGTTCGCCGGCGCGTTCTACGGCCCGTTCCGGGACGCGGCGGAAAGCACGCCGCAGTCGGGTGACCGGCGCGGCTACCAGATGGACGCCGCGAATGCCGAGGAGGCGCTGCGCGAGACGTGGATGGACATCGAGGAGGGCGCGGACATCGTGATGGTGAAGCCCGCGGGTCCGTATCTCGACGTCATCGCGCGGGTCAAGGCGGAGACCGGTTATCCGCTCGCGGCGTACCAGGTGAGCGGCGAGTTCGCTATGATTCAGGCGGCGGCCGAACGCGGTTGGATCGACCGCGAGCGCGTGATGATGGAGAGCCTCCTCGGCATACGCCGCGCAGGGGCGGACATGATCATCACGTATTTCGCTGCCGAGGCGGCGAGACTTTTGACTGCAAACTGAGTTCTTCGGCTCATCGGTTCTTCAGTTTACGGCCGGCCACGGTCAGCTCCCGTGTCCCGGGGCTCGCCGCAAACCGAGGAACTGAAGAGCCGAAGAACCACCCCCCAGGCAGACCTTTCATGAGATACAGAACATTTCCCGGCACGGAGCTCCGCGTCAGCGAGGTCGGGTTCGGAACCTGGACGGTGTCCACCGGCTGGTGGGGCGAGAAGACGGACGCCGAAGCGGTCGGCATGCTGCGTCGAGCGCTGGACGATCATGGCA
>DASTGQ010000325.1:0-8318 GCA_035718985.1 Gemmatimonadaceae bacterium | reverse complement strand
CGCACGTCGCCGGACAGCTCGGGCGGGATGCGCACGTCGGACGGCGTCAGGTCGAGCACCAGCGTGTCCGGGACGTCCCCGCTGACGGTACGACGGATCTCCGGCGGCGTGGCGTAGAGCTTCACGATGTCGGCCGTGCTTCCGGCCACGAGCGCACGCAGCAGCGGCGGATCGCCGAGCAGCACGAGGGAGCTGTCCAGCACCGGCGTCACCGACACGGGGACGAAGCTCTCGGTGCGCTGGCGCGCGCCGACGAGGAGCCAGATGAGCACCGTGATGAGGAGCGCGGTCGCCTTGAGGCCCAGACGCTCGGTGAACCCGGCTCGCAGGTGATCGCGCCAGCTTCGGCGCCCGACGTGCGGCGATCCATTGGGCGGCGTGATCATGCCGATGTGCTCATGGCCATGGCCGGCCTCACTGCGCCTTCAGGACGATTCCCCGGCCGCTGTCCGCGAACGAGCCGGATTCCGGACGCCCCGCCGGCACGCCTCCCAGCAGCTCGCGGATCAACGCGCGATTGGCGTCCGAGTTCCAGTCCGCCGCGCCGATCACCTTCTTCCGGATCGTCCCCTCGCGCCCGATGACGAACGTCTCGGGAAAGCCGGTGACCTGGTAGTTCGTCTTGGTCTGCTGCTTCGCGTCGTGAAGGATGGTGAAGGTGAGCCCATACTCCTTCACGAAGTCGCGAATCGCCTCTTCGGCGCCCGGATCGTCCACGCTCACCCCGAGCACGACGAGCCCCTGCGGCCCGAACTCGCGGTAGAGCCGCTCGATGCTCGGCATCTCGACGCGACATGGCTCGCACCACGTCGCCCAGACGTTCAGCAGGACCACCTTGCCCTTGTAGTCCGTGAGGGTGCGCTCCTGTCCCGGCTGGTCGAGCGCTGCGGCGACGATGGGAGGCGCCTGCGATCCGACCGAGACGGGAAAGAGCTCGTCGCCAAGGAAGTGCGTCGCTGCCGCGAGCGCGATCGCGAGCACGCACACGGCAGCGAGTACGGTGAGCCACTGCTGGCGCGCCGTCATCGGCCCGCACCCGCCATCAGGCGCGCTCGGCGCACTGCGCCCGGAGCGCGCCGATCTCGCTGCGTGGATCGTCGGCGCTGAACACCGCGTTGCCCGCCACGAACGTGTCGGCGCCCGCGCGCCAGCACTGGGCGATCGTCTCGCGGCTGATCCCGCCGTCCACCTCGAGCACGGCCCTGCTGCCCGCGGCGTCGAGCATGCGGCGCGCGCGGCCGATCTTCTCCAGCGAGTGCGGGATGAACTGCTGCCCGCCGAATCCCGGGTTCACCGTCATCACGAGCAGCAGGTCGATGTCCTGCAGCACATTCTCGATCGCCGTCAGCGACGTGGACGGGTTGAGCGCCACGCCGGCGGCCGCGCCCAGCTCGCGGATGCGCGTCAGCTGGCGCTGCAGGTGCGGTGAGACTTCGGCGTGCACGGTGAGCCCGCTCGCGCCCGCGTCCACGAAGTCCTCGAAGTACTTCTCCGGCTCGACGACCATCAGGTGCACGTCCATCGGCAGCTCGCTCACGCGACGCACCGTCTCGATCACCTTCGCACCGTACGTGATGTTCGGCACGAAGCGTCCGTCCATCACGTCCACGTGCACCCAGTCGGCGCCGCCCTCCTCGAGCATCGCGATCTCATCGCCGAGCCGGGCGAAGTCGGCACTGAGGATGGAGGGCGCGATGCGCACGACGTTCATGGCGTGGCTCCCGGTTGCGCGCCCGGAGCCGCGCCCGCCACGCGCAACTGCACGGCGGCCCCGGGAAGGATCGTCGCGCCCGCCACCGGCGTCTGCCCGACGACGGTTCCCTGCGGAGCGGTCGCGAACGGGTCGTAGGTGATCTGCACGTCGCGGACGCCGAGCTGGGTGAGCACCAGTCGCGCCGACTCCAGGTCGCGCCCCGCGAGACCGGGCATCTGCAGCGTCGCGGCCGACGGGCCGCGGCTGAGCACCAGCGACACGGTGCTCGGCACGCTCACCTGCGCCCCGGCAGCGGGACTCGTGCTCACCACCGTGCCCGGGGGCGTGTCGCTGTTCGCCTCGCCGACGTCACCGATGGTGAATCCGTCCTTCTCCAGCAGCACCTGCGCCTCGATGCGTGTCATTCCCGTGACCGTGGGCACCGTGACGATGCGCTGACCCGCACTCACGACGAGTGTGACCGTGCTGCCGACGCCCTCGCGCGCGCCGGGCTCCGGCGACTGCTCGAGGACGGTGAGCTTGGGTGCGGAGTTGTCGTATCGCTGTTCGCCCTTCTCGGCCTTGAACCCGGCCTGCGCGAGGCGCTGGACCGCTTCTTCGTAGGTGAGCCCGTTGAGGTTCGGAACCTTCACGTCACGCGGCACCACGCCGGTGGGGAACACGACGAACGCCACGATGAGCCACGCGAGGGAGAACCCGGCGACGATGCTCACGAGGTAGATGAGCGACGTGCGCATCCGCGAGCGCCAGCTCATGCCGCCACCCCGCTCACGCCACGACGCGGACGACGGAAGCGCGCCGCGAACGCGCCGTCCGTACCGTGGCGCTGCGGCAGCACGCGAAGCATGCCGTCGTCGAGGACGCTCTCCGGCACGACGCCGCTCGGCGGCGGCTCGAGGTGCCAGTCGGGATGCTCGGCAAGGAAGGTGGACACCTGTTGATCGTTCTCCTCGAGCTCCAGGGAGCAGGTGCTGTAGATGAGCAGTCCGCCCGGCTTCACCGCCGATGCGCTGGCGCGAAGGATCTCGCGCTGCAGGCTCGGCATCACGGCGAGGTCGCTCACCCGCAGCCGCCAGCGCGCGTCGGGATGGCGACGGAACGTGCCGGTGCCGGTGCAGGGTGCATCGACGAGCACCGCATCGATGTCGCGGAGCGGTGGCTGCATCGCGTCGCCGACGTACGGCAGCACGTTGTGCACGTCGAGGCGCCGGATGTTCTCGCGCACGCGAGCCATGCGCGTGCGGGACGCGTCGCCGGCGAGCACGAGCCCAGCCGTGCGCGCCAGCTCGAGCGACTTGCCGCCCGGCGCCGCGCACACGTCCGCCGCGATGGCGCCCGTGGGGACCGAGGCGTATCGCGTCACGAGCGTGCTGGCCGGATCCTGCAGGTGAAAGAGGCCCTTCCGGAACGCACCGAGCTCGGTCAGCGAGCCAACACCGCCAGTGAGCACGATGCTGTCCGAGACGAGCGGCGCGTCGGTCGTCTCGACGCCGGCCGCCTCGAGCATCGCCTCGAGCTGCTCCCGCACCACGTGATACGGCCGGGCGACGAGCGGCGCCTCCTCGTTGTTGGCGGCGAGCAGGCGACGTGTCTCCTCCTCACCCCAGCGCGCGAGCCAGCGTAGCACGATCCAGCGCGGGTGCGAGTACTCGAGCGCCAGCGCATCGGCGCGATCGTCGGGCAGGCGCAGGGTCAGCGATTCGCGTTCGCGGTCCAGCCGGCGCAGCACGGCGTTGGCCAGCTTGCTGGCCCCGATGCCGTGCCGGCCCTTCACCAGCTCCACCGTCTGGCCGATGGCGGCGTACGCCGGCACGCTGCCCATCGAGAGCAGCTGGTAGGCGCCCAGCCGCAGCAGGTCGATCACGTCCGCATCGAGGCGCGCGAGACCGCCGCTCACCCGTTCGGCGAGCTGCGCATCCAGCCAGCTCCGGCGACGCAGCATGCCATACACGAGCTCGCGCGTCCATCGCCGATCACGGGGGTCGAGTCGTGCCGTGCGACGGTCGAAGCTGGCGTCGAGCAGCTCGCCGGCGCGAAGGTCGGCGCAGACCTCGGCCGCGGCCGTGCGCGCGTCGGTGACCGCGCCGCGCGAGGGTGCGACGTGCTGCTGGGACCCCTTCATCGGCACCACCACGCGCGTCGCGCAGGCGTGCCGCGCCATGGGCCCGACGACCGACGGGTCAGCGCGCGCGCGGGGATGAGGAGCTCATGCAGCACCAGCGTCGTCATGACATGAAAGATAGTCGCTCGCGGCACGTTCGGCATTCGGCGCGTCCCAGATGCCGCGGATCACGGCCACCCCGTGCACGCCCGCCATGCGCAGCGCCCGGCAATGCTGTGGACGCACGCCACCGATGGCGATGAGCGGCACACGGGTAGCGGCCTTCAATCGCTCGACGAGCATCGAGCCGCCGTTACAGGTATCGGTGGACGCGGGAGCGAAGGGATGGGAGACGACCAGCCAGTCCGCGCCGGCGCGGGCGGCGTCGAGACCCTCGGCCAGGCCGTGCACGCTCGCACCGAGGGCGAGCGAGGGCGCGGCGTGTCGAGCATCGTCGGTGAGCAGGGAGCGGCTGGTGAGCTGCGCGCCCCGCGCGCGAACGGCCAGCGCCACGTCCACGCGGTCGTTCACCACGAGCCACGCGCCGGTGATGCTCTGCGCCGCGGCGAGCGCCTCACCCAGCTCCAGCAGGGCCGCCGCGGAGAGCCGGGACGCCCGGAGGTGGAGCGCGCCACGTGAGCCGAGCACGCCCATGATCCCGCAGGCCACGTCGAGGAAATCGGGACGCGCGATGATCTCGTCGCTCGTCACCGCGTGCACCACCGGCACGCGAACGATCGGGGAAGCGGAGGGGGCGGAGGGGGCGCCGGTCACGCTCTCCCTACGCGGGATCAGCGCCGCTGGTGTCGAAGCGGTCGCCCACGGCCACGCCGCGGCCGTGGGCCCATTCGAGAGGGGAGAGCCGGCGCTTGCCGGCCGGCTGTACCGCCAGCACGCGTACGGAGCCCGAGCCGCACGCAACGACCATCCCGTCGCCATCCACGGCCAGTACGTCGCCGGGCGTCTCCGCGCTGCCGCGCGGTGCGACGCGCGCGCCGAACAGCTTCACTTCCGTCCTCCCCACCGTGCCCCATGCGCCCGGCCGCGGATCGTAGGCACGGATGTGTCGCGCGACTTCCAGCGCCGGTCGCGTCCAGTCCACCGCGGCCGTCACGCGCGTGAGCTTCTGCGCGTAGGTCGCCGCGGAGTCATCCTGCGGCTCCGGCTGCGCGATTCCCATCTCGAGCATCGCCAGCGCCTCGATCAGCGCCTGTGCGCCCATTTCGCTCAGCCGGAGCGCGAGCTCGCCGGCCGTCTCGTCAGGCAGGATCGACGTGCGCGCCGTGTGGAGGACTGGTCCGGCGTCGAGCGCGGGTACCATCTGCATGATCGACACACCCGTCTCGTCGAGGCCATCGCGGATCGCGGCCTGGATGGGCGCCGCGCCCCGCAGCGCCGGCAGCAGCGACGCGTGGATGTTGAGCGTGCCGAGGCGAGGCGCGTCGATCACCGCCTTCGGCAGGATGTGCCCGTATGCCACCACGACGCTCACGTCGGGCGCGAGCTCGCGCAGGCCGGCGACGAAGGCGTCGCCGCGCGGTTTGTCCGGCTGCTGGACGGGAATCCCTTCCTCGAGCGCCACTTCCTTCACGGGGGACGGCACGAGCCGCGATCGCGACCGTCCCACCGCCCGGTCGGGCTGTGTCACCACGCCCACCACGTCGAACCCTTCGCCGATCAGTGCGCGAAGAGGAGCAGTGGCGAATTCAGGGGTCCCCCAGAAGAGGACCCGCACCTACAGCTCCTCGTCCGGGTGCTCGTGCTCCTCGCGATCGTCGGGCGTCTCGAGTGCCACGCGACGGATGTATCCCGGATACTTGTCCTGCTGGAGCTTCCATTTCGTGAGCGCCGCTGCCCGCTTGAGGACGCTCAGGTAATCGATGAACAGCTTGCCATCCAGGTGATCGATCTCGTGCTGAAGGCAGCGTGCGAGCAGGTCGGTCGCCTCGATCTCGAACGTCTTTCCGTCCAGGTCCTGCGCGCGCACCGTGACGCTCTTCGGACGCTCGACATCCCCGTAGATGTCGGGGATGGAGAGACATCCCTCCTCGCCCCTGGCCCGGCCCGACGCGCTCAGCACCTGCGGGTTCACGAGGACGAGCGGCTGGTCCTCGACGTCCACCACGGTGATCCGTTCGGTGCGACCCACCTGCGGCGCGGCGAGCCCGATGCCGCGCGCATGGTACATCGTCGCGAACATGTCCTTCGCGAGCTGGCGCAGCTCGTCCGTCATCGTGGCCACCGGAGCGGTGGCCTGGCGCAGGATCGGGTCCCCGAGGACGCGGATGTCGAGGATGCTCACGGTGGCGTGCTCAGTCCTTGGTCGTGGCGCTCGTGCCGCCGACGATCTTCGCGATCCGCCCCCGTTCAACGATGAAGCGTGATTCGGCGGACTTGATGGTCACCTGGTCTTCCATCGGGCGTGCCGTCGTGCCATCGGCATTCACCGTCTCACGGACGTGCACCACCTCGCCGATGATGCCGCCCGCCGTGACGACCTGGTCGCCACGCTTGATCGCGCGCAGCGCCTCCTCGTGCTGGCGCTTCTGCTTCTGCTGCGGACGGATGAGCAGGAAGTAGAAGATCGCGAAGATCGCCGCGATCTGGATGATGAACGGCGTCATCGCCCCGATGCCGCTGGCCTGGAGCGCGAGGAGGGCCGGTTGGAAGCCGGGAGGGATCATGCGGGTGCCGTCGTGGTGCGAGAGTGATGGCGCTGGAGCCAGGAGTCGCTCCAGGCTTCGAACGTGCCGCCGAGCAGGGCTTCGCGTGCCTGCCGCATGAGCGACACGAGGAAATGTACATTGTGCAGCGACAGGAGGCGCAGCCCGAGGATCTCGTCGGCCAGGAACAGGTGGCGGACGTAGGCGCGGGAAAAGCGCGCGCAGGCCGCGCACCCGCACTCGGGGTCGAGCGGTCGTCGGTCGAGGCGGAACTCGGCTCGCTTGATGTTGAGTCGCCCGTCGGCCGTGAACACCGCGCCGTTCCTGCCCATGCGCGTGGGCGCCACGCAATCGAACAGGTCCACCCCCCGTCGGACTCCCTCTACCAAGTCTTCGGGGAAGCCGACGCCCATCAGGTAGCGCGGGCGGTCGGACGGAAGCTCCTCGTGCACTTCTTCCAGGATGCGGTACATGTCCGGCTTGGCCTCGCCGACGGAAAGGCCGCCGATGCCGAATCCCTTCCAGTCGCCCATGTCGCGGATGGCGCGGGACGCCTCGCGGCGCAGGTCGGCGTGGATGCCGCCCTGCACGATGGGGAAGAGCGCCTGCTCGCGGCGGCCGGGGATCACGTCGACCGCATTCAGTCGCTGGAATTCGGCGTGACATCGCGCCAGCCAGCGCAGGCTCCGCTCACTCGCATCCTTCGCGATGGCGTGCTCGCTCTGCCCGGGGATGACGTGATCAAACTGCATGATCACGTCGGCGCCGAGGTTGCGCTCGATGCGCATGACGCTCTCGGGCGTGAAGCGGCGCTTCGATCCGTCGATGTGGCTGCGGAAATCCACGCCGTCCTCATCCACCGTGCGCAAGCCCTCCAGGCTGAACACCTGAAAGCCACCGGAGTCGGTGAGGATCGGCCCGTCCCAGTGCATGAACTCGTGCAGCCCGCCGAGCTCGCGAATGGTCTCGTCGCCGGGCCGGAGGTGCAGGTGGTACGCGTTCGCGAGGATCATCTGCGCGTCCATCGCGCGCAGGTCGACGGGGTCGAGCGCCTTCACCGTGGCGAGCGTGCCCACCGCCATGAACGCCGGCGAGTGCACGACGCCGTGCGGGGTCGCGAATCGCGCCGCGCGCGCCGCCCCGCTGGTCGCCTCGAGGGTGAAGTCGAACGGATTCATTTGGTGATGGAGAGCCGTCACGTCAGACGATGGCCATCGCATCGCCGTACGAATAGAAGCGGTAGCGTTCGGCGATCGCCTCGCGATAGGCGCGCATGGTGAGCTCGTAGCCGAGGAAGGAGGCGACGAGCATGATGAGCGTGGAGCGGGGCAGGTGGAAGTTCGTGATCAGCGCATCCACCACGCGTGGGCGCGCTGGCGGACGGATGAAGATACGCGTCTCGCCCGCGCCGGCGCGCACCGTCCCCGTCGCGTCCGCCGCCGCTTCCAGCGTGCGCACCGACGTCGTGCCCACGGCCCACACCCGGTGCCCAGCGCCCTTCGTTTCCGCCACGGCGCGTGCCGTTTCTTCGGGGATCAGGTAGCGCTCCTCGTGCATCGGGTGCTCGGCCGGATTCTCGGCTTCCACCGGCTTGAACGTGCCCGCGCCCACGTGCAGCACCACGTCGGCGCGACGCACGCCGCGCGCGGCAAGCGCGTCGAGCAGCGCCGGCGTGAAGTGCAGCCCGGCCGTGGGCGCGGCGACCGATCCGGCCTCGCGCGCGTACACCGTCTGGTAGCGCTCCACGTCGCTCGCTTCGTCGCCGCGCTCGATGTACGGAGGCAGCGGGACGTGGCCGTGCCGCTCGATGGCCTCCTCGATGCCGCCGAACGGCGCCTCG
>DASTGQ010000324.1:0-3275 GCA_035718985.1 Gemmatimonadaceae bacterium | reverse complement strand
CGTCAGGCATTCTCGTTCGAGCCGCTGCTCGTGGGCGGCAACCCGTTCTCGACCACGTCGATCTACCTTCTCATCCACTGGCTCGAGCGGAAGTGGGGCGTCCACTTCGCCATGGGCGGCACCACGACGGTGGTGCACGCGCTCGTGCGCCTCCTTGGGGAACTGGGCGTGGAGGTGCGGCTCGACACGCCCGTGGAGGAGATCGTCGTCGAGCGTGGGCGTACGGTCGCGGTGCTCACGGCCGCGGGAGAACGGGTGCCGTGTGACCTCGTGGTGAGCAACGCGGATCCGTCGTGGGTCTACTCGCGGATGCTGGCGGCCACGGTGCGGCGGCAGCACACGCCGCGTGCCGTGTCACGCGTACGGCAGTCCATGAGCCTGTTCGTCGGCTACTTCGGCACGCGGCGCACCTACCCCGACCTCACGCACCACACCATCCTCCTTGGCCCGCGCTACCGCGAGCTGCTGGAGGACATCTTCCGGCAACGGACGCTGGCGAAGGATTTCTCGCTCTACCTCCACGCGCCCACGCGCACCGATCCGTCGCTCGCGCCGCCAGGAAGCGAGACGTTCTACGTGCTGTCGCCCGTGCCGAACACGCGTGCCGGCATCGACTGGGAGCGCGAAGGCGAGCCGTACTTCGCGCGCCTTCGCGAATCGCTGGAGGCGCGACTGCTGCCGGGGCTCGAGGCCTCGCTCGCCACGCGGTTCCACATGACGCCGTTCGATTTCGAGCAGACGCTGCGCTCGGTGGACGGTGCGGCGTTCGGGCCGGAGCCGGTGCTCACGCAGTCGGCGTGGTTCCGCTACCACAATCGATCACCGGACGTGGCGGGGCTGTACTTCGTCGGCGCGGGGACGCATCCGGGGGGCGGCATCCCCGGCGTGCTCTCCTCGGCGAAGGTGCTGGAGCGCGTGGTGCCGCGGCCATCGCCGGCGCGCGGCGCGCACGTGCCGCGCCTGGTGCCGGCGTGAGCTCAGTGCGCGGCGGCCTGCACCGGCGCGCCACGCCATTCGCGCGGCGGGGCGATCATCGCCCAGATGACTCGCGGCACGGTGAACGGATCGGCGAGTGGGGCGAGCCAGTACGGGATGCCGCGCACGCCGAACGAGTGCGCCGTGGCCACGGCGAGCAGGGCGCGCACGAGCAGGAGCGCGCCATTGACAGCCACGAGCGCCGCCAGGACGCCGTGCGGTGTGTCGAACCGGCCGGCCGCGAGCGCGAGGAAGAGCAGCATGGGTATGGGCAGTGCCTGCGCGAACAGGAGCACCAGCGCGTCGAGCCAGCGCCAGCGCATCCGCGTGGCGTCGCGCATGTGGAGCGAGGGCGGCCACGCGCGCCACGTCTCGCGCGCCGTGGGATACATCGTCACGTCGAGCAGGCGCGGGCCGTCGAGGAATCCGACGCGCGCGCCATGCGCGGCGAGATGACGCGCCATGCGGATGTCGTCGCAATAGGAGTCGGACGCCACGCCGTAGCCGCCCGCGCGCTCGAGCACCTCACGCCGCATGAGCATGCACTGGCCGTTGGCCATCACGCGATCCGCGGGCGCGCTCAGGTTCGGTGGCCCGAAGCGATAGACGAGCGTGGTGAGCAGCGACGGCTGGAGCCATCTCGCCCCGGCGCCCGGCGCCATGATGCGCGGCGCAAAGGAGACGGCGTCGAGACCGAGACGTCGCGCTGCGACCACGGCACCGGCGACCATGCCGGCTCGCGGCACCGTATCGGCGTCCACCACCAGCACCCACTCGCCGAGTGCGGCGGCGCAGCCGGCAGCGATGGCCCACGGACGCCCGACGCGTCCTGCCGGGCGCGGCGGCTCCTCCAGCAATCGGAAGCGCGAATCCCGCTCGGCTGCCGCCTGCACGAGCGCCGGCGTGGCGTCGGTGGAGTGGCCGTCCACCACGATCACCTCGGTGAGCGGTCGCTGCTGCGCGCGAAGCCCGTCGAGGCAGCGCGCGATGCGCGCGGCCTCGTTCCGCGCCGGCACCACCACGCTGACCGACGTATCGCCCGCGTCCCAGCCGGTGACGTCCGGCTCAGCTTCCGGCAGCCGACGCCGGCCCGGCGCGAGCCGGGCACAGATGACCACCAGCGCCGTGAGCTGCGCGACGAGCACGAGGATCAGCATCGATGAGATTCTCCGGCAACCCCATGCGCGCCGGGCGCGCGTCCCGGCCGCGCGCGCTCGTCACTGGTGCGGGCGGCTTCATCGGGCATCATCTGGTGAAGTACCTCGCGGCCGCAGGCTACCGGGTTCGCGGCGTGGACCTGGAGCGGCCCTCGTTCGAGCCGACGCACGCGCAGGAGTTCCTGCGCCTCGACCTGCGTCGCTCCGCCGACTGTTCCACCGCGGTGCGCGGCATGGAAGAGGTGTACCACCTCGCCGCCAACATGGGCGGCATGGGGTTCATCGAGTTCAACAAGGCGCAGATCGCGCACGACAACGTGGTGATGGACGCCAACATGCTCGAGGCGGCTCGCTGCGCCGGCGTGAAGCGCTTCTTCTACTCGTCGTCGGCCTGCGTGTACCCGCCCTTCCGCCTTCAGCAGCCCGATGCACCACCGCCCCGCGAGGAGGATGCGTACCCGGCCGATCCGGTGGACGGCTACGGCTGGGAGAAGCTCTACATGGAGCGGCTGTGCCGGCACTACCGCGAGGACTTCAGGCTCGAGACCCGCGTCGCGCGCTTCCACAGCATGTACGGCCCGCTCGGCACGTACGACGGGGGGCGCGAGAAGGCGCCGGCGGCGATCTGCCGGAAGGTGGCGCTCGCCAAGGATGGAGGCACGATCGACATCTGGGGCGACGGCGAGCAGACGCGTACGTACTGCTACATCGACGACTGCGTGGAGGGCATCCACCGGCTCATGCGCTCCGATCATCAGGAGCCGATCAACCTCGGGAGCGACCGACTGATCACCATCAACGACCTCGCGCGGCTCGTGGCGCGCGTGGCGGGAAGGCGCGTGACGCTGCGGCACGTGACGGGACCGGAGGGAGTGCGCGGCCGTGGCAGTGACAACACGCGCATGCGCGCCGTGCTGCAGTGGGAGCCGCGCGTGACGCTCGAGGAGGGGATGCGCCGCACCTACGCGTGGATTGCCGCGGAGCTGCGCGTGCCGGATGCACCTCGGCGCGCAGGGCAGCGCATCATCGACGGGGGTGCGACACAGGCGCATGCGGGTCCGACTCGCTGACCGAGCGAATGGCGCGGAGCGCGCGTCGCAGGGCGGCCATGTCGGCGAGCACGCGTACGCCGCCGATGCGCGC
>DASTGQ010000323.1:0-4677 GCA_035718985.1 Gemmatimonadaceae bacterium | reverse complement strand
AGGGTGGCGCGTCCGCTGCTACGTACCGTTCGGCACGCAGTGGTATCCGTACCTCATGCGTCGTCTCGCCGAGCGTCCGGCCAACGTCGCGTTCATCACCGGCAACGTCATTCGAGAGGCACTCCATCGCCGCACCTAGCGCGGCGCATCGCATGGCCGGCCAGCATCTTCCCGCTGATCACTCGCGCGGCGACGCCAACACCATCGGCGGTTATGTGGCCGTCCACGGCCGGCCCGCTGCCTTCCAGGGCAGCGACGGCCTCTCGTACAGCGTGGAGATCACGACTGCTCCGACTGGCGATGCCGAACGCCCGTGGGGCGCGTACCTCCTCTTCGTGCAGTGGGGCCGGATCGGCGCCACGTCACCCAGCGGACACCTCGAGTCCGACTTCCTCGCCGAGTCTGACAGCGAGGCGGACGCCCGCGCCGTCGTGGGCGGCCTCTCCCTGTCGCAGGTACGCGGCATGCTGCACGCGTTGATCGCCGAACGCACCGGCGCCGAACCCACGCGCCGCTGGTGGGATGTCATGCGTGATGAGGGCGGCGGCGACGAGGGTCCCGCGTGACAGTGGATAACAGCGGCGAAGCGCAGGACGGAATACATGGCGTCGTGCTCAGTGGCACGGGTGGCGTGTGGCGCGTCCAGCGCGCCGACGGTGTCACCGTGGAGGCCTCGCTTCGTGGCCGCCTCAAGAAGTCCAACGCCGGTCGCCGGGCGGACGGCTCGCTCCGCCGCGACACGGTGACGTCCGCCGCCGAGACCCTGAAGCTCGTCGTGGGTGACCATGTCGTGCTCGAGCAGGACGAGAGCGGCCCCGCGTGGGCCATCGCGGAGATCCTGCCTCGACGCTCGCGGCTCGCGCGCCGCGTGCCCGGCGGCGGCTACGGTGAACGCGTCGTCGCCGCCAATGTGGATCAGGTGGTGGTCGTCTTCGCCGCGGCCAACCCCGAGCCGCACCCGCGCATGCTCGACCGTTTCCTCGTCATCGCCGAAGCCAACGGCCTCGCCGCGCGTATCGTCATCAACAAGGTCGAGCTCGTGGGGGGAGCCGAGTCGGCGCACGAGCGCTGGAGCATCTACGAGCGTGCGGGATATCCCGTGCACTTCACCAGCGCCAAGCGCAACGAAGGGCTCGAGACGCTGCACGATGCGCTCGTCGCCCGCACGAGCGTCCTCACCGGTCCGTCAGGCGTGGGCAAGTCGTCGCTCATGAATGCCATCTTCCCGGGCCTCGACCTGCGCGTCGGCGAGATCAGCGAGTCGGTGAACAAGGGCCGCCACACGACGGTGGGTGGCTACCTCCATCCGTTGCCCGGTCCGGAGGGCGGCTACGTGGCCGATACGCCAGGCCTGCGGGAAGTGGGCATGTGGGCGCTCTCGCCGTCGGAGCTCGACCGCTGTTTCCCGGAGTTTCGCCCCTTCCTCGATGGCTGTCGCTTCGGCGACTGCACGCATCGTGTGGAGCCGGACTGCGCCGTGCGCGCTGCGGTCGGGCGCGGCGAGATCGCGCCGGAGCGGTACGACAGCTATCTCAGGTTGAGGGCGGAGCTGGAAGCGGGATGAGGCAACGACGAGTACTTCGTACCCAGTACTGAAGTACCGAGACCTGGCGACTGATCCCGGCAATGTGCCGACGCGCCCTCGCGGCGCACGGTTCCTCACGGCCCCTCATTGCTGTGGCCTGGATGTCGGTCTCGGTACGAAGTACTTCAGAACGAAGTACTCGTCGTTGCAGTTGAGGATCATCACCACGACCCTCTCTCCCCCGCCACGGAGATCACCTTCGCGATGCGCTCCGCGGCATTCCGCCAGTTGAGCTGCATCGCGGTCTGCGCGTCGTCCGCCGAGCCTTCCTCGATCGCGCCGATCATCGCGTCGTGCTCCGCCACCGACGCCTTGAGGTCACTCGTCAGCATGCTGATGTACATGCGGATGTAGCGTTCCGCCTGCGGCTTCACGCTGTCGTGCATGGCGATCAGGCGCGGGCCGGCCGACGCTTCCACGATCCGCCGGTGCAGCCGCTCGTCCGCCTCGTACAGGCCGCCGTGGTCGATCGGCGCAGAGCGTCCCGTGCGATGGAACTCGGCGTTCAGCGCCTTCAGCTCCTTCACCAGCGCGCGCCGCTCCGCCTGCGGGAGCGCCGCCGCCCAGCGCGCTGCCAGTCCTTCCAGCTCACCCACGATGTTGAGCAGCTCGTGCACGTCGGCGCGCGTGAGCGGCGCCACCGTGAGCCGCGCCTGCTGCGCGCCCGGTGCACCGACGACGAATCCTTCCTGCTGCAGCCGCTGGAGCGCCTCACGCACCGGCGTGCGGCTCACGCCGAGCCGGCTGGCGACTTCCGTTTCCACCACCCGGCTGCCTGGCGCCAGCAGGCCCTGCACGATGAGGTCGCGCAGGCGCAGGTAGACCTGTTCGGGTCGCGAACCATGCGGCGCGGCCGCAGCGCTGTCGGCGGTCGAGCGACCGCCGCGCGTGCCGGTGCTCCTCACGCTTCGGCTTGGGTCGGTGGTTCGTCGCGCAGGCATGTCAGGAGGGTGGAAGGCACCCGGAATATACGCCGAATCAGCCTGCCGTGCGTCCCTTGCATGCAAAGCTGCGTGCAGGTCGGCATCCCGGATGTGCAAGCCTGACGAGGGGCGACGTCTCCCCAGCGAACCCTCATCCACGAGGTCGCTCATGCGATCCATCGCCCCGCGCGCCGCCCTGCGGCGCGCAACGCTCACCGTCGTGCGGTTGTCTTCGCCCCTCCTTGCCGCCAGTGCACCGCCCGCCCGCGTCCTGACCGCCGTCACCATGGTCGCCGGGCGGGTCACTGACGGCAACGGGAATCCCGTCCCCCAGGCGCTCCTCCGCGTGGCCGATGGGCGCGCATCGACCTCCTCCGCCGTGGACGGCGCATTCGCCCTGCGCGTGCCGCGTACGACCTCACTCGATCGCGCCGAACGCGTCACCATCCGCGTCGCCCGCATCGGCTACCAGCCACGCGACATCGACGTCGTGCTGCGAGGCGATTCCGTGCATCGCGACGTCCGGCTCGCTACAGCGTCCCTGCGCCTCGAGCAGCAAGTCGTCACCGCGACCGCTGATGCCGCGGCGGCTCCAGCGAACGCCAGTGCGCCGGCCTACCAGCCGAAGCGTGCCGCACTCGGCGCCGTCGCGGGTGGCGTCGCCGGCGGCGTCGCCATCCGACGCATCGGGGTCGCGGCCCCGCCCCCTGGCTATCCGCATCCGCGGTATCCGCGGTCGTATGGCGACAGCGCCAACACCGAGGCGTACGACCCGATCAGCGAGAATCCGTTCCGTTCACCGCGTGTCGCGCCGCTCTCCACCTTCTCCGTGGACGTGGACCGCGCGTCGTACGCCAATGTGCGCCGCTTCCTCACCCGCGGCTCGCTCCCGCCGCGTGACGCCGTGCGCATCGAGGAGCTGGTGAACTACTTCCCGTACGACGATCCCACGCCGACGGGTGACCTCCCGCTGCGTATCAGCACCGAGCTCGCGCCGGCGCCCTGGAACCACGATCACGACCTCCTGCGCATCGCCCTCCGTGCGCGCGACGTGGACATGCGCCGCGCACCGGCGAGCAACCTCGTCTTCCTCATCGACGTCTCCGGCTCCATGTACGACCCGCGGAAGCTGCCCCTCGTCAAGCAGTCCCTCGCGCTTCTCGTCAACGAGCTCCGCGAGGAGGATCACGTCGCCATCGTCGTCTACGCCGGTCGCGCGGGGCTCGTGCTCCCCTCCACGCCGGGCAGTGACAAGCAGCGCATCCTGCAGTCCCTCGACGGCCTCGAGGCCGGCGGGTCCACCGCCGGTGGCGCCGGCATCCGCCTCGCCTACGACGTGGCGCGCCAGAACTTCATCCGCGGCGGCAACAACCGCGTCATCCTCTGCACCGACGGCGATTTCAACGTCGGCCAGTCCAGCGACGGTGAGCTGGTCCGCCTCATCGAGGATCGACGCCGTGAAGGCTCGTTCCTCACCATCCTCGGCTTCGGCATGGGCAACTACAAGGACGCCAAGATGGAGAAGCTCGCCGGGGCGGGGAACGGCAACTACGACTACATCGACGACCTGCTGGAAGCGCGCAAGATGCTCGTCCGCGAGATGGGCGGCACGCTCGTCACGGTGGCGAAGGACGTGAAGCTCCAGGTGGAGTTCGATCCCGCCAGGGTGCAGGCCTATCGGCTGCTCGGCTACGAGGACCGCCTGCTGCGCGACGAGGACTTCGCCAACGACGCGAAGGACGCTGGCGACGTCGGCGCCGGCCACACCGTCACGGCGCTCTACGAGATCGTGCGGGCCGGCATGCCCCTCGACGTCACCCTCCCCGAGGTCGCGCCGCTGCGCTACCAGCAACGCGTCGAGCCACGAGGCCGCGGCGACGAGCTGCTCCAGGTGGCGATGCGCTACAAGGCACCCGATGGGGAGCGCAGCATGCTGGTCACCCAACCGGTACGCGCCGCGAGCGAGCGACGCCGCGCATCGGAGTCGATGCGCTTCGCCAGCGCCGTGGCGGGCTTCGGCATGCTGCTTCGTCACTCCCCCAACGCCGGCTCACTCACCTGGGACGACGTCCTCACCCTCGCCCGTGGTGCACGGGGCGCCGACGAAGACGGTTATCGCGCGGACTTCATCCGCCTCGCCGAGATCGCCAGCTCGCTCGATCGCAAGGT
>DASTGQ010000322.1:0-2457 GCA_035718985.1 Gemmatimonadaceae bacterium | reverse complement strand
GCGGAGTTCATGCCTCGCGTCCTGCGCAACACACGCGGCGAGGTCGTGGGCGAAGTGGGGATCCCGGGCGACAATCGCTGAACGCGTTGCCACTACACGTGCCTCTCGATCCGCACACGCAGTCGCTCGTCCTCCTGTCCGCCGCCATCGCGGCTGGCGAGGAAGGCGAGGTGCGCGACGCGTTCGCTGCCGCCGTCGCGGCTGATGTCCCGCACCAGTGGGTCGAGGAGCTCGTGCTGCAGAGCTACCTCTTCTGCGGCTTTCCGCGCGCACTAAACGCCGCGCGGGAATGGCGTCGCCAGTCCTCGCAGCGATCCAGGACTGCGGCGAGTGAGCTCGACGTCAGCGCGGAGGAGCACGCCGACGATCCGGACCAGGTGGACGAGTGGCGCGTGCGCGGCGAAGCCACCTGCGCGGCCGTCTACGACGGCATGTACGACAAGCTTCGCCTCAACGTGCGCGACCTGCACCCGCTGCTCGACGAATGGATGATCGTCGAAGGGTACGGCAAGGTGCTCGGCCGTCCCGGCCTCGACCTGCCGCGCCGGGAGCTGTGCATCGTCGCCGCCTGTGCCGCCACGGGGCAGGGGCGACAGCTTCATTCGCATCTCCATGGCGCGATCAACGTCGGCGTGGACACCGGCACCGTGCGCGAGGCGCTGGACGCGCTCGCTCCGGCCATCGGCCCCGATCGCGTGCAATCCGCCCGCCTCCTCCTCGCACGGGTGGTCGGCAAGTAGCTTGCAACGATCCGCGTACCGGACCGGTGCGCAATCGTGCGGTGCTGCGCCGCCGGACCGTCTTCCTACTTTCGACTCCGACCACCGGGATGGTCACGAGATGTTCATAGATCGCGTCATCGTTCGCGTCAGCGCCGGCGACGGCGGGTCCGGCATCTCGTCGTTCCGCCGAGAGAAGTTCGCTCCACTCGGCGGGCCCGATGGCGGGGATGGAGGCAAGGGAGGAGACGTGATCGTTCGTGCCGACAGCAATCTTTCCACGCTGCTCGACTTCACCTACCGGGATTCCTGGTCGGCCGATTCGGGTGAGCACGGGAGCGGCTCCAACAAGACCGGCCGCTCCGGCGAGGACATCGTCCTGCCGGTGCCGCCGGGTACCATCGTGCGCGATGCCGACTCCGGCGAGATCGTCGGCGAGGTGCTCGAGAACGGCGACCAGTTCATCGTCGCGCGGGGCGGACGAGGTGGAAAGGGCAATGCGTGGTTCGCCACCTCCGTGCACCGCAGTCCGCGCGAATGGCAGCCGGGCGAAGACGGAGAGAAGCGCACGCTCGAGTTCGAGCTCAAGCTCATCGCCGACGTCGGCCTCGTGGGCCAGCCCAATGCCGGCAAGTCCACGTTGCTCTCCGTGATCAGTGCGGCGCGTCCCAAGATTGCGGACTACCCGTTCACCACGCTCGCTCCCAACCTGGGCGTGGTGCAGATGAGCGATCACCGCACCTTCGTGGTTGCCGACATCCCCGGCATCATCGAGGGCGCGCACGAGGGGAAGGGGCTGGGCTTGCAGTTCCTGCGGCACATCGAGCGTACCCGGTTGCTGGCCTTCCTCATCCCGATCGATACTGAAGACTGGCAGGCGGAATACGACCAGCTTCGTCGCGAAATCGAGCAGTACTCCGATGAGCTGGCCGCCAAGCCTCACTGCGTCGTCTTCACCAAGATGGACTTGCTGGGCGACGACGAGCCGCCGCCCCTCGAGGCCCCCGATGCCTTCGGTGTCTTCGCCATCAGCGCCGCCGGACGCACCGGTCTCGACGAGCTCCTTCTCGCCTGGTGGCGCCGTGTGCTGGAGATGAAGAAGCAGGTGCTCGCGCCGGTACGTGACGTCGAGCTGCCGTAAGGCGATTCGCATCGGCGAGGCCGATTATCCGGCCCGCCTTCGCGAGGCACCGCACCCGCCGAAGGTGCTCTGGGCCCATGGTGATCTCGCGTTCCTCGACCGCCCGTGCGTGGCAGTGGTCGGGACGCGCCGCGCCACTGCGTACGGCGAACGCGTGGCGAGGGAGCTGGGCAGGGTGCTCGCCCTCGCCGGAGCCACCGTGGTGAGCGGCCTCGCGCGCGGCGTGGATGCCTGCGCACACCGCGGCGCGCTGGAGGCGCAAGGCGCAACGGCGGCGGTGCTGGGAACGGGCCTCGATGTCGTCTATCCCAGGGCGCATCACGCCCTGCAGCGCACAATCGCCGAGCGGGGGCTGCTGTTGTCCGAGCTCGATCCCGGCGACGCGGCGCACGGCGGCTCCTTCCCGGAGCGCAACCGCATCATCGCCGCGCTTTCCGTGGCCACCATCGTGGTCGAGGCTGGCGACGGCAGCGGCGCGCTCATCACGGCCGCGCACGCATTGGAGCTCGGCCGCAACGTCGGTGCCGTGCCCGGGCCGATCGACATCCCCCAGGCGCAGGGGAGCAACAAGCTGATGGCCGAGGGAGCGGCCGTCAT
>DASTGQ010000321.1:0-2727 GCA_035718985.1 Gemmatimonadaceae bacterium | reverse complement strand
CGCCCTTTCCCATTTCCACCCACCTACCCACCTACTCACCTACTCACCTACCCACCTACCTTCCGCCCATGCCTACCTACCTGACCCGTCGCGTCACCTTCGCCGCGGCGCATCGCTACCGGGTCCCCGGCTGGAGCGACGAGCGGAACGAGGCGACGTTCGGTCCCTGCGCGCGCGCCAACTACCACGGCCACGGCTACGTGTGCGACGTGACGGTGACCGGCACGGTGGATCCCGTCACCGGGTTCGTCGTGGACCTGGGGGTGCTCGACGCCGCGCTGAAGCGTGAAGTCCACGACCGGCTCGATCATCGCAACATCAACCTGGACGTTCCGGAGTTTGCGGACGGGCGCCTGATCCCGAGCGGCGAGAACCTCGCCAGATACATCGCCGATCGCGTGCAGGGAGCCCTCGGCGCCGCGGCACGAGTCACGCGTGTCGTGGTGGCGGAAGATTCCACGCTGAGCACCACGTACGAACCGGACTGAGCGTGACTTTTCGCGTCGCTCGGTCGTGCTACACACGACGCGACCCTGCGGCCCTTCGATCCGCGGGTGCGCCGCACCGGAGAATACGTGTCGACCGCTTCATTGGCCCGCCCCGCTACCGTTCGCAGCACGCTCGCCGAACAGCTCGAGCCCGTGCTCCGCGTCCACGCCGAACTGATGGAGGCGTGTGAGCCACAGGTGGATGCCGACGAGTGCCAGCGCCGCATCCAGACGGGACTGGTGGCCTACGACGCGTTGCGTGTGCTCGGCTCGTGTGGCGACCTGCGGCCGCGATTCGCGGCGATGCTGGACGCGTTCGAGGTCGCGGGGCTCGTCTCCAACCAGGACCGTCGCGCCCTCCTGGACGGCGAGCTCGATGTGGACGACCTGGTCAGCGGCTGGTTCACCGGCGATCGCATGCCGCGTGATGCGCGCCGGCGCACGGCACGACAGGTCGCGATCCTCGTCGGCAACGCGCTGCTGCGGTCGGCGAGCGCACGCGCCGGCGCCCCCTCCACGTGGCGCGCATGGACGCGCAGCGCATGTCCCTGCTGTGGCGGCGCTCCGGACATCGTGTTGCTGGAGCGCGGCTCCCAGCGGACGCTGGTCTGCGCCCGCTGCGACGTGCAGTGGCGGTCACGCCGCACGGGCTGCCTGGGCTGCGACGCGGAGGGCGCCCCGGCCATGGCACGCATCACCAATCCGGAGCTGGGATACGACCTCGTGATCTGCAACGGATGCGGGCGCTTCTACAAGGAGCGGGCGCGGCGCGGGCTGGAGTCACTCATCGTGGAGCGTGCCCTGACGCTGGAGCTGGAGCTCGCCGCCGAGCAACGCGGCCTGCGCATCTGACGCGCGCGCCATCCATGCACGACTGCGTCGGCGTCCTCCTCGCGGGGGGCGCCGCGCGTCGTTTCGGGGGCGCACCCAAGGGACTCGCCTCCGTCGCGGGTGGCCGCATCGCCGATCACGCGCTATCGGCCCTTCGCGGGGCAACGACCTCGCAGATCGTCGTGGCCAACGATCCGCGCGCCGCAGAGTGGTTTCCCGGCGCGCGCATCGTCGCGGACGAGCAGCGGGGACTCGGTCCCCTCGGCGGCATCGTCTCGGCACTGGCGGCGGCGCGGACGGGAGTGGTGGTGCTCGCGTGGGACATGCCGTTCGTGCCGGCCGAGCTCCTCCGCGAGCTCGTCCGCCGCGGAACGACTGGCGACCGAGCCGTCGTACCTTCGCATGGCGCACCGGCACAGCGCGAACCGCTCTGCGCGTTCTACCCCTCGCGGGCGTTGGCAGCTGGCCGGGACCTCCTCGCGCGTGCCGAGCGTCGGGCAGGCGCCCTCGCCGACGCGGTGCCGATGACGGAGCTGTTGCGCGACGATGACCTGTCGGCGTTCGGTGATCCGGCGGTGATGTTCACCAGCGTGGATACGCCCGAGCAGCTCGCGGTCGTGGGTGGTGCGCTCCCCTGACTTGGGGCATCTTGCAGCGTTCCTCGCTCCGCGACCTCCCGTCCGCACCACTGCTCCGATGTCCCGCTTCCGCGCCGTCGCTCCATCCCTGTTCGCGCTCTGTGTTCTCGCGGCCTGTCGCAGCGCGCCCGCCGCCGCGCCCCCGGTGCCAGCACCAGCTCCCACGCCGGCGACCGTGCCTGCGCCCGCACCGCCCGTGGATGCACGCACCGCACTCAGGCTGTTCATCGACTCCCTCGTCGACGTTCCCGAGTTCCGCAGCGCGACCTGGGGGCTGATCGTGGTCGATCCGGGCCGCGGCGAGACGCTCTATACGCGGAACGCGGACAAGCTGTTCATGCCCGCGTCCAACATGAAGCTGCTCACCGGCACCACGGCGCTCGCGCAGCTCGGTCCGGATTTCCGCTGGGCCACCACGCTGCTCACGCGCGGACGCGTACGCAACGGCACGCTGCGTGGCGACCTCGTGGTGCGTGGCAACGGCGATCCCACGGTGAGCGACCACATGCATCCGGACAGCGCGCTCGCCCCGCTGCGCGCGTTCGCCGACTCGCTCCGGGCGCACGGCATCACGCGCATACAGGGTCACGTGGTCGCGGGCGCTTCTCCCTTCACCGATGCGCCGCTCGGGCTCGGATGGGAGTGGGACGACCTCGATGAATCGTACTCCGCCGGCGTCGGCCCGCTGTACTTCAACGAAGGCTTCACCCAGGTCGTCGTGCGCGGCGGAGCGCGGCCTGGCGCTCCGGTGCGAGCCGTCACTCGTCCAG
>DASTGQ010000320.1:0-3666 GCA_035718985.1 Gemmatimonadaceae bacterium | reverse complement strand
CAGCGACGACGCAAGCTGGCTGAGCGCCCGCTTCCGTGCCGAGCCGGAGGCAGCCTCGGCGCGCGAGAGTGCTTCGCGCACGTTCTCGATGCGTCCCGCAGCCAGCCCGCCCGACCGCTCGAGCTGATCCACGTATGCCCGCGCGAGCGAGAACGTGGGTGCCCAGGTGAAGTGCGGCTGGCCCTGCGTGTTCAGGTAGTCCAGGTGCACCGACTTCGCCGCATCGAGCTCGTTCTGCGAGATGAAGGCGCTCGGCTTGAGCTCGACGATGTCAAGGCCGCGCGAGATCTCGGAGCTGACGATCACGCCGTTGTACCAGTACGCCGACCACGTCCCGCCCGACTCCATCCGCGTGGAGTCCACCGGCCCACGATCGAAGAACGCGATCTCGCGCGGGTGCTTCGCGTCCGTCCAGTCGAACACCGAGATGCCGCCCTGGTACCACGACTGCACCATCACGTCACGCCCGGGGATCGGGATGAGCGATCCATTGTGCGCCACGCAGTTCTCCTGTTCCGTCTGCGGCGCGGGCAGCTTGTAGTAGCTCTGGAAGCTCAGCGTGCTGCCCGTGCGCGTGAAGATCGCGTCGGCGCCCCACTGCCGCGGGTCGGTGGCACGGCACTTCGGCTGGCCTCCGCCGCCCCACTCGTCGCTGAACAGCAGCTTGCTACCATCGTTGCTGAACGTGGCGGAATGCCAGTAGGAGAAGTTGGAATCGGCGACCGCGGCGAGGCGTGTGGGGTGGGCCGGATCGCTGATGTCGAGCAGCAGGCCGTACCCTTCGCAGGCGCCCCCGGCCAGGCCGATGGCCGGATACACGGTGATGTCGTGGCACTGCGTGGGACCGGGCCGCGGACCATGCGTGTCGCCGCTCTGGCCGAACATGCGGTCGATCATGGACTGCAGGTTGGTGCGCAGCGCCGTGCTGTCCGCCGCCGTCGGCGCGCCCGTGCCGCCGCGCGCCTTGACGATGCTGTCCAGCATCGGCGTGACGAAGCGCGGCGACACCACTTGCTCCTCGCCCTCGATCGTGACGACGTAACCTCCGTTGGCCTTCGCGGCGGCGACTGCCCGTGCGTTCGCCGCCGCGTCGGCCGGGGCCTCACCGTGTCGCGGCGGAGCGACGAGGCCGTTGAAGATGCGCGGCGAGCTCACGATGGCCGCCTGCTCGGGGTGCGCGAGCGGAACCTTGATCACCTCGATGCGGAACAGCGCCGAGTTCGGATCCTTGTCGAGCGGCGCGTTGACGCAGCCCGGCAGCTCCTGCTCCGAGCGCACCGGCGCCGAGCCGGAGACGTACACGTACACGTTGTCCGGATCCTTCGGGTCGACGAGCACGGTGTGCGTGTGCGAGCCGCGGCAGGTCTGCACGTTGCCGACGTTCTTCGGGTTCGCGATGTCCGTGATGTCGAAGATGCGGATGCCGCGCAGGCGATCCTTGCTCACCGCCTCCTTCACGCCCTCGGCGCCGCAGTCGAGGCGCGCCGTGAGATCCTCACCGGAGACGAACAGCAGGTTCTTGTACACCGACACGTCGCTCTGCGACGCCGGGCAGTAGTACGCCGTCTTGAGCGTCGGCGCGCTCGGGTTGGAGATGTCCCAGACCTGGTAGCCGCTGAAGCTGCCCTGGATGGCGTAGTTGCCGGTGAAGGCGAGGTCGGAGTTGATGCCGCCCTTGAACTTCTCGGACGGCTGCGTCTTGGAGACGACCTTCAGGTTCCACGCGGCCTCGCCGGCGTCGTACAGGCCCGGCTTGAGGGTGAGGCGCGGATCGGGGCTCGGCTTGCCGGCTTGCACCGCGACGGGAGCGGCCGTCGTCGTGACGCCGCCGGGCTGCGCGCAGGCACCGACCATCGCCAGCATGGCGACCGTCGGAGCGATCGCCGGCCACGACGGGCGCCTGAGGTGATGGACGAACGATGTGATCGAGTTCATGGAGTGTGTGTGTGCGGGCGAAGAGCGGTGCGGGCGGCCATCACTGGCCACTCGTGCCGGGGTTCAGGGACGCGAGCATCTTCTGCATGCGGGTGATCTCCGACGTCTGATCGGCGCTGACGTCGGAGGCGAGCTTGTACACGGACTGTTCCTGCGCCGCGCCGTTCGTGTCGAACAACTGCTGCACCATCGTCACGGCGCCCTGATGGTGCTGGATCATGTACTTGAGAAAGAGCCGATCGAACTCGGTGCCGCGCGCGGCGTCGAGCTCTTTCATCTGCGCGTCGGTGAGCATGCCCGGCATGAGCATCTCGTGCTCCATGCCGTTCATCTTCATGCGCATCGGGCCGGGCTTCGCCTCGGGGACGGGCAGGTTGCGATCGCGCAGCCACGTCTGCATCGACGCGATCTCGTCGTTCTGCTCGTTGATGATGCGCTCGCAGAGCACGCGCACCGATGCGCTCGCGCCGTGGGACGGCGCCCATCCCGCCATCACGAGCGCCTGCGCGTGGTGGCCGATCATCCCGTTGACGAAGTTGACGTCGGCCTCGTTCGGCGCGCGCACTGGCGCGGCGGGGCGTGTCGACGGAGCGGCTGCCGCGGACGACGTCGCGGCGGGCGCAGGCGCTGTCGCGGGCCGCGCGGACGCGCACGCGACGCTCGCGAGCGACACGACCACCGCTGCCGCGAGCACCGCCGACGCGCGCAGCGCGTCGATGGAACGTCCGCGCGGTGCGGGCGCTTCGCTCGCCTTCAATCGGCGCCGCAGCGCATCGGCCATGTCCAGCACGTCGTCCTCCGCTCCCGCGGTGTCCAGCTCCACGAGCGTGGCGAGCCGATCCAGCTCGCCCGCAATGATCTCCGGTGACAATCGCATCTCCGTCGCCTCCCATCGTGCACGGGCCAGCTCCGCCTGGAGCCGCCGCGTCGCCGTCTGTCGTTCGTCGAACCACCGCGCGATCGGCTCGGCGTGCGCCAGCACGACGAGCAGCGCGTAGATCGCACAGTTCACTACAACCTGGTTCAGCACATTGTTCAGCGGAATCATGTCCAGCCCGAACACGGCGATGATCGACCCCACGTTGACCGTCGCCGCGCCGAGCGCGCCGAGGATGTGCACCGCGATGGGGATCGCCCGTCGCGGCGCCTGCACGGGAAACCGCCGCGCGAGGAACAGGGCAACGGGAGTCAGCGCCATCCACGAGATGGCCGAGACGAGATCTGGGGGAGACCAGCTCAAGTGCTCGGGCAGGCGGCCCTTCGCTGCGGCAACGAAAAAGTAGATCTGGAACACCCAGAACAGCCAGGCGAGCGTCCAAAACCCGACGATCGCCACCGGGGTGGGAAGCTTCCCGATCCACCGCGGCAGCACGGCGGCCCGCGCCGCCATCGGGTTCGCCACGGCGGCGAACTCGTCGGTCACCTCCAGCCGCTGCTCGGGGGTACGCTCGTCGAGCGGCACGAAGGGGACGTCGAGCTCCGCGATCGCCCGGTCGGCGGTCAGGGTCAGCGTGAGGGCGTGATCCGCGCCGAACAGGTGGGCCAGCCGCTCACGCGTGTTGCGCAGGCCGATGCCCAGCCCACCGGTGGGCCGGTCGCGCTGGCTGCGACTGTTCGTGATACGCACGTAGAGCCGTCCGCGCTGCACGCGGACCAGCAACGACACGGCTCGCGCCCCGGCCTCCGACTGGAGTGCGAACTGGATCGCGTTCTCGACGAGCGGCTGGAGCG
>DASTGQ010000319.1:0-2117 GCA_035718985.1 Gemmatimonadaceae bacterium | reverse complement strand
CGACCTGCTGGCCCTCGCGCCGCCCGGCATCGACGAGCTCTATGCCCTTGCCGCCATCGCCGATGCCGTGGGTGAGGGGCAATTCGCGCACGTGATCGTCGATCCCGCGCCCACCGGACATCTGCTACGGCTGCTCGAGATACCTGGCATCGCCCTCGACTGGACGCACCAGCTCATGCGCCTCGTCCTCCGCTATCGCGAGCTCGGCGCGCTGGGGGAGCTGGGCGCCGATCTGCTCTCGCTCGCGCAGCGCATTCGCGCAGTGGGCGCTCTGCTCCACGATCGCGAGCGTGCGTCGCTCGTGGCCGTGGCGCTCGACGAGCCGCTCGTGCGCCGCGAAACGCGTCGTCTCACGGACGCCGTGCACGCTCTCGGCGTCGAAGTTCGTGGCGTGGTCTGGAACCGCCTCACGCCGGGCGCAGCGATGCCCGAGCTCCCCCTTCCAGCAGCGGCTGCCGCCACACAGCTTGTTGCATTCGAGACGCAGCCCTCGCCGCGCGGAGTCGCCGCTATTCGGAAATGGGCGGACACATGGCGCGCCGGCGAGGACATCGATACGTGAGGCACTCGCGCCTGTCGCTACACCGAACCCGTTATCCATGACCGTGCCGCCGCTGCTGTACGCGTACGCAATCGTGTCGCTTCCCGAGCAGAGGGAGCTCGTCACGAATCACCTGCATCGCATGGCGGGAATCGACGCCGCGCCGGTGACGCTCGTGATGGATGAGGATCTCGAGCGCGCGCAGCCGATGGCGGTTCTCGTCTCGGCGGTGGACGCGCAGACGTATGCGCCGAGCGAGGTGGAGTCGCGCGTGGGACAGCTGGAGTGGCTGGCACCGCGCGCGGAGGCGCACGATCGCGTCGTCACTGCGGCGGCAGATGCGGCGCCCGTCATTCCGCTTCCGATCTTCTCGCTCTTTCGCGATGATGCGGCGATTCGCGGCATGCTCTCTAACCGTCGCGAGGAGCTGAGCCGGCTCTTTGGGCGGCTGCGCGGCGCGCGCGAGTACACGGTGCGCGTGTACCGCGACGACGCTCGGCTGCACGCGGCGCTATCGGATCTCAGCCCGCACATTCGGGAGCTCGAGAGCTCCGCCACGAGCGCGTCGCCCGGGCAGCGCTATCTGCTGCAGCGCAAGCTCGACGAAGCGCGGCGCACGGAGCTGCGCCGCGTGAGCAGCGAGGTCGCGCAGTCGATGTACCGGACACTCGCGTCAGTCGCGCGCGGGGCCGTGCGCGAGCCGCTGCCCGCTGCGATCGCGAACGCCGACTCGACGAGCACGCAACCGGCCGTGCTCAACGCGAGCTTTCTCGTCGACGACGCTCGGCTCGATGACTTTCGCCGCGCGCTGTCGGAGCTGATCGCGCTCCGCTCGGCCGCCGGCTTTCGCGTCGACTTCACAGGCCCGTGGCCCGCGTATCACTTCGCGCGTGAGTCCGAGTCTTCTGCGCCGGTGCCCGGCACGGCCGCTCCGGATGGAGAGGCCCGCGATGGCTGATCTCGTGCACACGGGCGGCGACTCCGATGCGGTCATCGAGGAGGAGGAGCCGCTCATTCTGAGTGATCTGATCAATCGCGTGCTCGACAAGGGCGTGGTCATCGGGGGAGAGGTCACGATCGCGGTGGCGGGCGTCGACCTCGTGCGAGTCGACCTGCGTCTGCTGCTCGTCGCGGTGGAGCGACTCGTGCGAGGATCGATCGAGCCGCCTGCGTAATGGCGGTGCACCTCTATGGTGTGCTCGAGGGCCCGGCCACTTCCGCGCCGTCGATCACCGGACTGGATGGCCGGCCCGTGCGCGTACTGCCGCTGGGCGAGAGGCACGCGTGGGTATCCGACGCGGCGGCACCACGGCTCGAGGCGACGCCGAAACGGGTCAGGGAACATGACGCGGTGCTGCGTGCGGCCATCGAGGCTGGGTATTCAGTGGTACCATCGCTCTTTGGGCGACTGCACGCGGATGACCGTTCCCTGGTCGCGACGCTGGAGCAGCGCGCCGAGGTGGTGGATACCGCCATGGGGCTCGTGCGGGGTCGCGTGGAGATGAGCCTTCTCGTTGTTCCGTCCGGGTCGCCTCCGTCTGCGGAGCAGGGCCGATCGGTGGAGGCCGAAGGGGCC
>DASTGQ010000318.1:0-2618 GCA_035718985.1 Gemmatimonadaceae bacterium | reverse complement strand
CGCGGCGTCATGACGATGGCGCCGTTCGACGCGGACCCGGACACGCTACGCAGCGTCTTTGCAGGGGCTCGCCGGTGTGCGGAGGCACTTCGGTCCGCCGGCCATCCGGCGACGGAGCTCTCGATGGGGATGTCCGGCGATTACGAGGTAGCAGTCGAGGAGGGTGCCACCATGGTACGTCTGGGAACAGTGCTGTTCGGAGCGAGATCAGCCTAATGGACGAGACCTTTCATCTCACGCCGCTCGACGTGCGGCGCTACGACTTCGGGAAGTCGCTGCGGGGCTACGATCCGGAGCGCGTGGAGCAGTTCCGCATGCAGGTCGCGGAAGAGCTCGAGCGGCTGACGCGGCAGACGCAGGAGCTGGAGGCCAAGGCCAAGGGCTTTCACGAGCAGCTCCGCGCCTTTCGCGAGCGCGACAAGGCGCTGAACGACGCGCTTGTGAGCGCGCAGCAGCTGCGCGGCGAGATCCGCGAGCAGTCCGAGCGTGAAGCGCAGCTCATCCTGCGCGAGGCGCGCGGCGAGGCGGAGCGCTACCTGGAGGGGAGTCGGAGCGAGATCCGTCATCTGCAGACGCACATCGTCGAGCTCGAGCGCGCGCGGCGCAACTATCTGGCGCAGCTGCGCGTGATGGTGGAGCGGCAGCTCGCCGACCTGATCGCCGCGGAGCAGGCGCCGGGCGCCTCGATCCCGGCACCGCCGGCTGGCGTGCAGGCGCCGGACGAGCCGGCGAGCACGGCACCGGCGCGCGTGGCGCAGGGATGACCGATCTCGCGGCAGTCGCCGCAGTGGAGGAGCGGAGCGCGCACCGATTGGAGATCGTGCACGAGGCCGCGGCGGTGGTGCGCGCGCGGTGGTCGGCCACGCCGGTCGCGGGCATCATCCTCGGCACGGGGCTCGGCGGACTGGCGCGAGAGATCGACGTCGCCGCGACGGTGGAGTACGGCGACATCCCCGGCTTTCCGCTCTCGACAGTGGAGAGTCACGCGGGGCGGCTGCTCTGCGGCACGCTCGGCGGAAAGCCGGTCGTGGCGATGCAGGGGCGCTTTCATCGGTACGAGGGGTATTCACTGCAGCAGGTGACCTTTCCGGTGCGCGTGTTGCGCGCACTGGGTGCCGAGACGCTGATCGTCTCGAACGCCTGCGGTGGAATGCGCGAGGCCTGGGCGCCGGGCGATCTCATGCTCATCGCCGACCACATCAACCTGCTCGGCGACAATCCGCTGGTGGGAGCGAACGACGACCGGCTCGGGCCGCGGTTCCCCGACATGTCGGCGCCGTACGACGCCGAGCTCCGCGAGATCGCACGCGAGGTGGCGGCGTCGCAGGGAACCGTCCTGCGTGAAGGGGTCTACGTCGCGGTGACGGGGCCCAACCTCGAGACGCGCGCCGAATACCGCATGCTGCGCGGAATCGGCGCGGACGTGGTGGGGATGAGCACGGTGCCGGAGGTCATCGTCGCCGTGCATGGCGGAATGCGCGTGCTCGGGGTCTCGATCATCACCGACCAGTGCATCCCGGAGACGCTCGTACCGGCGGAGCTCGCGACGATCATCGCGACCGCGGCGCGCGCGGAGCCTCGACTCACCGCACTCGTACGCGGCGTAATGGAACGGCTATGACGGTCAGCGACGTGACGCAACGATACACCCCGGTGCCGGCGGATCAGCCGGCAGACGAATTGGAGCTGGCCCTCCTCGCGCGGTGGCGCGACGAGGAGCTCTTCGCGCGCACGCTCGAAGCGCGCGCGGGCGGCGAGCCGTTCGTCTTCTTCGAGGGGCCGCCGACGGCGAACGGGAAGCCGGGGATCCATCACGTGTTCGCGCGCACGATCAAGGACCTCTTCTGCCGCCACCGGGCGATGAAGGGGCATCTCGTGCACCGCAAGGCCGGGTGGGACACGCACGGGCTGCCGGTGGAGATCGAGGTCGAGAAGCGGCTCGGCATCAGCGGCAAGCAGGACATCGAGAAGCTCGGCGTGGCCGAGTTCAATCGCCTGTGCCGCGAGAGCGTGTTCACGTATCGCGGCGACTGGGAGCGGTTGAGCGAGCGGATCGGCTACTGGCTCGACTACGACGACCCGTACGTCACCTACTCGCCCGACTACGTCGAGAGCGTGTGGTGGGCGCTGGCGACGCTGTTCCGGAAGGGGCTGCTCTATCGCGGGCACAAGATCCTTCCGTACTGCGCACGCTGCGGCACGGCACTCTCTAGCCACGAGGTCGCGCAGGGCTACGAGGACGTGGACGATCCGAGCGTGTACGTCGCGCTCGATCTGACGGAAGCAGGCGGAGCGGCAGTGCCGGAGGCCGACGGTGTGGCGGGTCGTACGGCGCGGCGCATCCTCGTCTGGACGACGACACCGTGGACACTCGTCTCCAACACGGCGCTCGCGGTGCACCCGGACCTCGCGTACGTCGAGCTGCGCAAGACGCACAGCGCGGACACGCGGACGATCATCGTCGCCGAGGCGCGCGCGGCCGCGGTGCTGGGTGACGACTACGCGACGCGGTGGACGCGCGTGGAGACGCTGACCGGTGCGGAGCTCGTCGGGGCGCGCTATCGTCGGCCGTTCGACTGGCTGCCGTATCCCGAGGGCACGAATCACGAAGTCATCGT